>JAYVOS010000080.1:0-2416 GCA_043757775.1 Chloracidobacterium sp.
GCCGCACGGTATGGACGTCTTGGAGCGTTTCGACCGCAAGCGACACTAGATCGAGCCAGCCCAATCTTATATTTCAGATCCAAGACATTTCGGGTAAAAAGCTAGCCGAAGAGAAACTCCAGCGCGACGCGACACACGACGCACTGACAGGTTTACCTAACCGTGCGTTCTTTTTGGAACGTTTAACCTCCGCGCTCGATAAGGTCCACAAAGCGGAAGGCTATAAAGCCAGCATTCTGTTCATCGACCTCGACCGTTTCAAATATGTAAACGACAGTCTCGGCCATCTCATCGGCGATCAATTGCTCAAAGACATTGCGGCTAGGCTCGCCGACTGTATGCGACCGTCTGACATCGTTGCACGGCTCGGCGGTGACGAATTCACCATCCTTGTCGAAGGCAAATACGACATCAACGAGGTCGTCCGCATTGCCGAACGCATTCATCAGAAATTTAATCTTCCCTTCGATCTGCAGGGCCACGAAGTTTACAGCTCGGCGAGCATCGGCATTCTCCATGCGTCCGAAAAACACCTTTCACCCGAGGATATGATGCGCGACGCCGATACTGCAATGTATCAGGCAAAACGCGGCGGCAAAGCTCGCCACGAGGTTTTTGACGACGAGATGCACAGCGTCGCCAAGGAGACGCTCAAACTCGAGACCGACCTCCGCCGTGCCGTCGAACGCGAAGAGATTCAGGTTTATTACCAGCCGATCTTTGACCTTAAAACAGGACGCATTGAGAGTTTTGAGTCGCTTGCACGTTGGGAGCATCCCGAACTTGGCTTTATCTCACCGAGCAAATTCATCCCGCTTGCCGAGGAGATCGGCCTGATCGATAAACTATGTGCCCAAGTATTGAGGCGAACTTGCCGAGAGATCGGATCACTGACAGATCCCGACGACAGCGGCGAAAGCCTTTCTGTCAGCGTCAATCTTTCGTGCAAACAGTTTAGCCAAAGCTCGCTAGTACAAAACATCCACGACATCTTGCGCGAGACGCAATTTTCGCCCGACAATCTGCGGCTTGAGATCACCGAATCTGTTTTCTTCGAGCATCAAGAGCGCGCCGTTCAGATGCTCAATCAGCTTCGCGACAGCGGTATAGAGATCAGCATCGACGATTTCGGAACCGGTTATTCTAACCTCGGTTACCTGAAAAAACTGCCCGTCTCTATTCTAAAGATCGACCGCACATTCGTCTCAATGATCGACGACGAGGGTAATAACGACGAGATAGTCCGTGCGATCGTCACACTTGCACGCAACCTCGGGCTCAAGGTCATCGCCGAAGGCATCGAAACCGATATGCAGCTTGCGGTGCTCAAACGCCTCGAATGTGAAGGCGGACAAGGATTCCTATTCGCCGCTCCGATGCATTTTGAAAAACTGTTCCAATTTCTCGCCGAAAACGATCACCACGACATCCCGCTGCGTCGCTTCGACGATGTCGCGACCGTCGATATCGTCCAGTAAACTACCTATTTTCCGACTTTGCTCCTTCTTAGCGTTCTTTGCGGCTTTGCGGGAAACTGATCCCCCTTGCACAAACATACATTTGACGAAAGCCCTGCGACAGTAAACAATTGTTTATTGAAGCACCTATGTATCGCCGACCAAAATTTTTAGAGATCCTGATCGAGATCCGCCAAGAGATGGCGCTCGAAGCCGACTACGACGTTGACCTGTTTGCCGAACGCGTCCGCGGCGGAATGGTTCCGCCCGACGATGCCACACAGGTCTCGTCTGACACCGAAGCTCCGTCCACTCGCAAAATGACTAAAGCAAAACAACCGGTCACGTAGTCAGTCTCTTCTCTGACTACTGACTACCGACAACTGACTACTGCCCCATGTTCCGTTACCTGATCTCAATTCTGATAATACTGGCAAGCCTCGGCGGTGCGGCGTATCTGTTCTTCCCTGACTATTGGGTGCATCGCTACGACGAGCTGATAACGCGACAGGCACGAGTTTACCGTCTCGACGAAAAGCTCGTCTGGAGCCTGATCTACCAAGAGACATTCTTTCGCGGTTGGAAAACAGGCAGTGCAGGCGAGGTCGGATTGATGCAAGTAACACCCGCAGTCGCCCGCGAATGGGCGAAAGAGACGGGTCTCAAAGAATACGAAAAACAGGCAGCCGATAACGTAACCGTTTTCCTCGCCGACCCCGAACGCAACATTCAGGCGGGCTGCTGGTATCTTGAAAAGCTTCGCGAACAGTATCGCGGCCGCCCTAGTGAGACCGCCATGACCCTCGCCGCCTACAACGCCGGCCCCAGCCGCGTCGAAGAATGGACCCGCGACTTGGACCCCGCCGCGATGACCGAACCCGACTTCACCGCCCGCATCAACATCCCCTCGACCCAAAGATACGTCACCGGCATCCTCGACCGCTACCGCACCGCCGCGA
>JAYVOS010000081.1:0-2413 GCA_043757775.1 Chloracidobacterium sp.
GGTCAGCGCCGGCCGGGGCGACCGATATGACCAACGGCGGCAGGCTGTCGGCAATTGCGGTGGCACCATCTAATTTGAATACTATCTACACCGGCTCAAGCGACGGACGCGTGATGGTCAGCACCAATGGCGGTGTTACGCCGGTAAACGCTCAGACAGGCATCCCAAACCGTTTCATCAAAAGCATCACGATAAGCAAGACCAATCCTGCGTTAGCTTATCTAACGGTCTCCGGATACGGAACGGGCCACGTCTTTAAGACGACCAACACGGGCGGAGCGTGGACGGATATCAGTAGCAATCTGCCAAATATCCCTGCCAATACGTTGCTCATTGATCCGGTCGTGCCAACGACGCTTTATGTTGGAACGGATGTCGGCATTTTCCGCTCCACGGATGACGGCGTAACTTGGGCAACTTTCAATTCCGGAATGCCACCCGTCGTTGTCAGCCAGCTCGTAGCTCAAGCGTCTGGAACGATGTTCGCGGCCACATACGGTCGCGGGATCTATCAGTTTGCCCCGATACTAGCTGCGACGGTTCGCATTTCCGGCCGGGTTATGACAAGGCTAGGCAGAGGAGTGGGTAGTGCCGGCGTCACTCTGACGGACAGCCAAGGCGTCACTCGGCGTGTTAGCACGAGTGTACGAGGTTATTACGGGTTTGATGGCGTCGAGACCGGCCAGACATATATTATGGCGGTGACGTCTAGAAGATTTCAGTTCGAGCCGCGCGTTATAAGCATTACGGATAACCTAGCGAATTTTGATTTTATCGAGTCACCGGCAAAGATTCAACGATCTCCTGCCAAGGGAGTGCAAATCGTCAGGAAAGACCCCGGGCTCTCAGATATGAAACCTATTAAATAGTCTTTTTTTACTTTTACCGGAGCCTACTTCAAGGCACTTCAACCCGCTAGGCTGCCTGATGTCCAACTTGTCAGGCAGCTTTTTTATGTTCAACGAGAATTACGAAACACGGAAACTACGTTTCATTTAGATACAGTCACATTACTTACCGTGAGGGTTGAGCCGATCGAGCGTTGCAATTCGGATATGGCTTTGATGAGGTCGGTTTGAGCCTGGATCTCGCGGGCGTGGGCGTGGATAAGTTCGGTCTGGCGTTGGAGAACTAAGTAAAATGTGGTGGTGCCGCTGCGAAACTGACGCTCTTCGCTGGCGTAAAGCTATACCGCGGCAGTGCTTAGGGTAAAAGCCGTGGCCACTACCGACCGCTGTGGTAAAATATTTTTTCATTAAACTAGCGAGAAGTTAGCCATTATCATTATTATGAAAGAAATAACTGTGTCCGAATTAAAAGCTCAGATGGATGCCGGTGACGATATCCAGCTAATTGATGTCCGCCAACCTGACGAATATGCTTTTGCTAAGATCGAGGGAGCCAAGCTGATCCCGCTCGGCGAAATAATGAACCGGATGGGCGAGATCGACCCGACACGCGATACTGTCATCCATTGCAAAATGGGCGGCCGCAGCGCCCGGGCCATCGAGTTTATGGAACACGCAGGATTTACCGGCAGCCTAAAAAATCTCGTCGGCGGCATCACCGCCTGGTCAAACGAGATCGACCCGAGCGTGCCGAAGTATTAATCTTCAAACAACTCGATGCCTTCGGCTAGCCGGATGATCTGCATTCCTTCAGTGGCGTTTGTGCGACAAGAGATGACGGCTTTTTCTTTGTCGCCATTTTGGATCCAAACCTGACAATTGAGGCATTCGCCGTTCCAGCAGAAATCTCCGTAAGAAATATTTTCCATTGCTAGAAACTGAAAACACCTGAGAAGCGAATTGTTTTCTGGAACCATGTATTTGGTTCCAAGTATTTCGATCTCGATAAGTTTTTCGTATGGCTCGAAGATGTCAGGTAATTCCATATAAATCAACGCGCGTGATGCGGCTTTGCTAGATTATCTTATCGAAAAGGTGTAATTTTGAACAATGGCATTAGTACTGTACACAAAACCGGATTGTCCGTATTGTCAGCGAGCACGCGATCATTATCATGAGCAAGGAATTGATTTTATCGACTATGATGCCCAAAATGATAAGACACGACAACGCGAAATGCTGGAATATTCGGGCGGCGATCTGACGGTGCCGTGTATTGTGGAAAATGGTGCTTATATAGGTTCGGGATGGGGCGATCCGCCCCGCGGCTGAACGATCGTGCCTTTTTGACCGGCAGTTTGCCGGTCACAACAATTGCAGATTACGGATTGCGGAAATCCGAAAGTAAGATATAGTTATTGTTTCGCCGATTTTTGCGTGTTTGGGGTGCGACTCCCCATTCCGCATTCAAAACTCCGCACTTTTTATGATTGGTTCGCAAATTAACCAATACAAGATCCTCGAAAAGATCGGCTCCGGCGGCCAGGGCACGGTCTATAAGGCTC
>JAYVOS010000082.1:0-2413 GCA_043757775.1 Chloracidobacterium sp.
ATCCGGGTAATGTTAAAAATAAGCATCGAGAGTACCTCTTACCAGAAAAGATAGCACGTTTTCTTACATGTGAAGAACTTTTTTTGAGATGTGACATGATGAGATTAAAGTGTGACGTATGGAGATGCAGTTGTGACATACTTTTTTTCATTAGTACAGTATGTTTTCTCATATCTCACATGTATTTTCTCATATATGACAACTGATTTATAACTAATGACACGATAAAACCCGACTGTGACGTAATAAACCCTCGCTGACGAACTGGCCGCCCGCTTACGCAGGCGGTTCTGACTTAAATTATCGTTGTCACGATCTCGCGGATGCTGCGTTGGAGCTCGCGGTCGTCGGTTATTGGTGAGCAGATGGCGGTTTCGGCGGCGGCGATGGGCGAGATGCCTTGGGCGATCATTTGGGCGGCGTAGATCAGGAGGCGGGTTGAGACGCCCTCCTCAAGGCCGTGGCCGCGAAGGTTGCGCACCTTTTGGCCGATCTTTACCAGGTCGGCAGCGGTTGACGCGTCGATGCCGCCTTCTTTGGCGACGATCTCGGTCTCGGCTTCGGGCTCAGGGTAATCGAACTCCATGGCTACGAAACGCTGACGGGTGGACTGCTTTAGATCTTTTAATATCGATTGGTAACCGGGATTGTAGCTGACCACGAGCATGAATTCCGGCGGAGCGTCGATGACGGTGCCGCGTTTTTCGATCGGCAGACGGCGGCGGTCGTCGGTGAGCGGGTGGATGATGACGACGGTGTCTTTGCGGGCCTCGACGACCTCGTCGAGATAGCAGATCGCGCCGTGGCGAACGGCCGTCGTCAGCGGGCCGTCGTGCCAGACGGTTTCCTCTCCCTCCAGCAGGAAACGGCCGACGAGATCGGTCGAGGAGAGGTCTTCGTGACAGGCGACGGTGATGAGCGGGCGATTTAATTTATGCGCCATGTATTCGACAAAGCGCGTCTTGCCGCAGCCGGTCGGGCCTTTGAGCATTGCGGGAAGCCGTGCCGCGTATGCCGCCTCAAATATCTCGACCTCATTTTTTAACGGTAAATAATACGGTTCGTTAGCGACCTTGTATTTCTCGACTGCTGTTTCCATTAGTAATATTTTCAACGCAAAGCCGCAAAGGTGCAAAGACGCAAAGGAAGATTAGAGCTGACGCTCTAAGCCATACCACTGCCAAAGTTGCCGTATGCTGTCGGCGGAGGCGGCGCCATGTTGAAATTATCCTGTATCCATGGAAACACCTGCCGATAAGCGAATGCATTTGCCGCGTATAGGATCGGGATAACGAACAGTAACCCGATGCAGAGAGCGAGAACGCCCGCGATCACCATCAAGCCTTCGAAAATGAATAGCACGATCAGTCCGCCGACATTGGACATCGCGGCTTGAGCACTGAGTTTCATCGCGTCGATGGGGCCGATATCGTATTCGAGTGCGAGGGGTATAGCAAAGAAAAGCAGTACGCGCCAGGCGATCGCAAAAACGATGACCACCAAACCGACGATCGCAGCAATGATCAAAACGCCGCTGGCGATCGCAATTGACGGATCACTGCCAGCAAAAAAATTACCATTTCGGCTGCCGTCGAGACCGATCTGTCCGACTTGAACGCCGACCCGCAGGATCTGGCCTATTATCTCCGGGATAGCTTGGATAAGCCCGATCACCATCAGCGGGACAAATTTGTCGAATCCCTTAAACATCATTCCGAATTCGACCGGTTCGCCGCGCATCTCACGCAGCACGACATAAAATACGCCGCCGACTATCGGGCCGACCAGAAACAGGCTAATGCAGGGAATGCAACCGGCGAGGAGCCCTGCAACAAGAGCAATGCCGAGATACATGCCAAAGTTTTCTTTTACCAGGTTCCAGGCGTTGCTGACGCAATCGCCCGCGCTGATCGCTCCGCTTTCAAATTTGATATTTGTCATAGGGTTGGTTGTAGAACTGCAAGGATTCTAACCCACTTTACGGATTTTGAAAACAAAAAGGCCGCCCTTTTTGTAAGGACGGCCTTTTATATTTTGTCAGCGCCGATTATTTCGGAGCATTTGCTTTCTTAGGCATTTTCTCGTCCATCATCGCTGCTTGATAAACAAAAGCAGCGACGATGATCGAGATCTGTTTCATATCATCGGCCTGGATGCGGTCGAAAACGTCCATATTTGAGTGGTGCGTACGGGCGTTGTATTCGATCTCGTCCTGTATGAACTGAAACCCCGGCAAGCCGATACCGTCAAAGCTCTGGTGATCGGTTCCGCCGGTGTTAGACATGGTCAGTGTGGTAGCACCCATATCTTTGAATGGCGTGAGCCAATTGCGAAACATCGGACGAACATTTTCATTGCCCTGCATATAGACGCCGCGGATCTTACCCGTGCCGTTGTCTATATTAAAGTAGCT
>JAYVOS010000083.1:0-8864 GCA_043757775.1 Chloracidobacterium sp.
TTTGTCGTGCCGATCGAGACCGGTCGCGGCTGTCCGTACGGCTGCGAGTTTTGCACGGTCACGGGATTTTTCGGCGATTCGATCCGCTTTCGGACTAACGAGAGCGTCGTCGAAGAACTGCTTCGCCTCAAGGCTCGTGCCAAAAAGGAGAAGGGCCAGATCGCCGTATTTTTTATCGACGACAATCTAGCTATCAACAAAAAACGGCTCAAATCGCTGCTTCGCGACATGATTGCTGCCGGTGCGACGCTGCCGTGGGTCGCCCAGATCAGTGCTAATCTGCTCGCCGACGAAGAGCTTGTCGATCTGATCGCACAGTCCGGCGGTAAATGGATATTCATCGGAATGGAATCCATCGACCCGGCGAATATGGCGGACGTTAATAAGAATTTTTCCAAACCCGAAAATTATCCCGCAGTGCTCGAAGGCCTGCGAAAACGCAATCTTTACGCCATCACGTCGTTCATTTTCGGAATGGACAACGACACTAAGGGCGTAGCAAACCGCACGGTCGATGAGATCGAGAGCTGGGCCCCCGGCCTGCCTGTGTTTGGCCAACTGACGCCGTTTCCGGCGACGCCGCTTTACGAACGCCTCGAAAAAGCCGGGCGTCTCGACCGTCCGAAACACTGGCTTGATTTTGCGCCGTTCCTGATGGCCCACAACCCGCTCAAAATGTCGATCGAAGACGCTAAGGACGAGACATTCGATGCCTGGTCGCGATCATACAGCCCACAGCGAAACTACGAAGCTATCATGGCGATCCGCGAAGCTCCGATCGACGTCCGCGTCAGCCATCTGGTCGCACGCTTGTTTTTCCGCGGCATCTATTTCCCGCAGATGAGCAAACGCGCGTGGCTCAAACTCCTCTTCGACAACCGCCGCTCGATCCTGACGCTCTCCCGCGAGGGTTTTTCCACCTGGCGAGCATTCCGCAAACGCCGCCGCCTCAATGTATCGTCGGTTGAGACTGTTCAATAAACTACAGCGGCGAGAACGTCTATCTCTCAAAAAATAAGCGGCGAGAGCGTGAATATAAGCTGAGAATATTCCTTGCGGTGAAAAGTTACGCGTGTGACACGTCAATTGCTGTTAATAATAGAGTTATAGCGTTACAATGGCTCGTGATCGCCGTTTAGGCCATCCGTAACGCTCAAAATAGTTCTTTGTAACGCCAAAATAGCGCTTTGTAACTAGGAAAATGCCACTTGTAATTTTTGGTTTCAGAGCATTTCGGCAGCTGACTCTTCCCGATGATCTAAGCTCTCGCCGTTAACATCCCATCTTCCAAGTCATCGTTCTAATTTTCCTCTTTTCTAATATTTTTCGTCCGCGAAACTACGCAATCTACATCAAAGTGTGCAAAATACATCAAATCACGCAAAGTAGGCTTTTTTGAGCATAATACGTCAAGATGCGAAAAGTAGGGTTTTAATTTCTCCGAACTAGTGCCAGTATCGAAAACGTGGACGGAAGATATTTGCCACAGAGACCACAGAGGAAGGTGAGCGGGGAGTAACTAGCAAGCGATCGATGAATATTTTGAGGCTATGCCTCCGATGCAGAAAGTCCGCATGGCGGACGAAATAATTGTAGCCCCACGTGCAGCCTTGCGAAACGTGGGGTAAGAGCATCTACATGACCAAAGCGTGCAGAGCATGCGATATAGTTATGCCGTGTGTTTCACACACTCGTTAATATTTTGGGGTTCGACCCCACGTTCCGCTTCGCTCCACATGGGGCTACAAATATTACGTCGGCTCCGCCGACTTAAGATGTTGTACGCATGACCCGAATCACGCCCCCGGCAATGCCCAATATTTTTCGGGTCGCCGCAATAACCAGGATAGAATGTTACCAATGGAGTAAGAACAGAGGCTGACCTGCGATTTGGAAAAGAAAATCCGAGGGAGTTCGCACTCGGATTATTGTTTATCTCCCGATAGCATCGACATAACCGGCTGGGTAGATCTATCATTGTTCCCATACCTGTGAAACGAGAAAAAGAGCCGATAACGATTGAAAATATACGGAAAGCTCACGCTGAGAGGCAGGATGAGATACGCGGGCGGCTTGCGGAGTTTGCGGAGATCGGGACGAGCGGGACGGACCTCAGGCTGTGGGAAGAGATGGTGTTTTGTTTCTTTACCGGCGGGTGCTCGGCGCGGATGGGGATCAATTCGCTTGAGGCGGTCAAGCCTATTTTGATGGACGCCGATCAGCAGCAGCTTGCAAATGCTTTGGTCGGATCGCACCGCTATCCTAATGCACGCTCTAAATATATCGTCGCCTCACGCGAGTTTCTGCTCGAACATTGTGATCTCAAGCTGCGTAACAAACTTCACGGCTTTGACTGTGCTACAGCGAGACGCGATTGGCTGGTGCAGGAACCCGGGATCAAGGGGCTTGGGTACAAAGAGGCGAGCCATTATCTGCGCAACATCGGGTTTACCGGCTACGCCATTTTGGACAAGCATGTTTTGAACTGTCTCGCCGAGCTAAAAATAATTGACGACCCTAAGCCACCAAATACCCGAGCGAGGTATCTAAGTATCGAAGACAAGCTGAAAAAACTAACGACGAAAATAAATATCGACTTTGACGAGTTAGATCTGGTATTGTGGTCGATGAAAACCGGCGTAATACTAAAATAGTTAGACGCAGAATATGTGGTATCGCGGTTATTTTGTAAATGTCCCACTCGAGTCCCTCCAACTGAGACGCGGCTATCTGTTCGTTCTGATACTGTTATTGAGTTCGTTTACATCTGTATTTGCTACGACCGCTACATCCGACAACGACGAGATCAAGAAACTAATTAAGGACGCCAACAGACTGACCCGTGCCGGATTAGTGACGGATGCAGAGGCGGAATTGCGGCGTGCAGTCGCGCTCGACGATAAACGCACCGATGCAAAGATCGAACTCGCTTATGTCCTCGTCAAAGAGCGCCGTTTGAACGAGGCATACGACCTTTGTTACCCGATAGTGCAGGCAGACCCAAAAAATGCGCGAGCGCTTGCTGTGCTAGGGACGACGTTAATTGCAGGGGGGCGATTTCGCGATGCTCGCCTCATCCTCTTTGCCGCAATTCAGCAAGACCGCACCCAAGATCTCGCTTGGGCGGGCTACGGGATGCTTGATTTTTATGAAAATAAGATCAACGACAGTCTCGAAAACCTGAAAGAAGCCGTTTATTACGCACCGGACGAGCCCGATTATATATTTGCTCTGGCCCAAGTCTCGGCACGATCCGAGCGATATAAAGAGGCCGCCGAAGCTTACAATCAATTTTTGAGAATCTCCAAAAGTTCCGATACCGACCGCCGGGCCAGGATCAAGGGGCTGATAATTTTTTTGCGTTACCTAGGCCAATACGGCAGTCTCTACGTAAGCAGCGGCCCCGATCAGACGACGGTTCCTTTTGATCTCGTCGGCAACCGTCCTGTGGTCAAACTCAAGTTAAACGGCCACGAAGAATCACTCAACTTTGTCCTCGATACCGGTTCGGGGATCACAGTTATTTCCGAGGAAACCGCACAAAGACTAAAGATCAAGTCTATTGCACGCGGCGGTTACGCGCGTGGCATCGGCGGTGACGGTAAATTTGAGATAGTTTACGGACAATTGCGGCAGCTGGCGATCGGAGATGTTAAACTCAAAAATGTCCCGGTCTATATTAGAAAATTTCATACTGACGGACAGGTGGTAGATGGCTACATAGGCCTCGCACTTATCTCAAAATTTCTTACGACTATCGACTACGGTAATCAGACATTTTCGCTGACAAAAAAAGAGGCTGATAAGAAAGTATTTGCTGCAAACGATGATCTTTCGCTGCCGCTGCGGCTCACATCAAGCGGTTTTTTGAGCGGCGAGGTCGAGCTCCAGGGGATCGATGCCAAGCTCAACTTTATCGTCGATACCGGAGCGAGCGTCTCCGTAATTTCAAACAGTGTTTCTAAGTCAGAGGGAATAAGTCCGTTTGCAAATATAGAGAAACTTAGAGTTGTCGGGGCGGCCGGGATCACTGATGACGTATCGACGTTTCTATTACCGCGAATATCTTTTGGCAAGCATTCGCGCTCGAGCGTGATGGCGGTCGCTCTCGATCTGGACCTAATAAACGAAGCATCAGGTTTTGAACAAGCAGGCATTCTGGGCGGCAATTTCCTTAAAAATTATCGCCTGACCTTTGATTTCCAAAACTCCCGTGTGACGTTTGTCTCTATCAAGCCCGAAAAAGAGTAGCGTCAGAAACGCGAGCGGCGTTGAACGGTTAATTTTCTTATGAAATTGAGTCTCTATCTCGAAACTTCAGTCGTCGGTGCCTATCTCGACAACGGCGAACCATTTCGCCGCGACCTAACGATCCGCTGGTGGGAGCATGAACTTTCGGAATATCGCGTATTCAGCTCTATACTCGTCCAGCGTGAGATAGAACGCGTCGCCGAACCTTACCGCACCGGCTGTCTCAATCTCATCAAGCCGCTCGAGCAGCTCGATCTTGCCGAGGAAGTCGCGATCCTCGCCGAAGGCTATATCGAGCGCGGCATCTTTCACCGCAAATACATCGCCGACGCAATCCACGTCGCCATCGCCTCCGTCCACAAGATCGACTATCTCGTCACATGGAATTTCGGCTACATTGCCAACGTCCGTAAACAGGCACGCCTCCGTATGTTCAACACCGCCGCCGGATTCTTCTCGCCAGTTATCGTCACACCCGAATTTCTCGTACACACCATTTAAATAAAAAAAGCGGGCCATCGCTGACCCGCTATTCCGATTTATGGTTGTTTCACAAGAAACACATCCCACGCCCAACGTCCGAGCTGCGCGTCGTGAGAATCCCGCATTTTTGAACGGTATCTGAATTGGTTTCCGAATTCGTCGGTCCTTTTTGATTCACGGTAATCGAGTTCGATCTTTCGCAGACCTAAGACTGGAAGGGTGTTCAGTTCGCTGGTTTCGGATATGCCGTTATGGTTTGTATCTTGCCACAATCTAAGACTGGAAAAGATTGAATCCTTCCTAGTTATAAATCCATCGGCATTGCCGCCATTCTGGGGTTTGTCATATTCGGCAAGCGCCAGAAAGCCGTTTTTCTTTTCGTCTGTCGGAGGCAGCGGCTGGTCGGTGAAATTCCCAAACAATTCTTTACCGTTGTCTATCAGGCCGTTTCCGTTTCGGTCAAGCACCAGAAATGCGTCATCCGAACCAGCCGAAGTCCAGGAGAGCTGCTCCGGAATTCCGTTAGCGTCGATATCAAAACTGACACCCTGATCCGGACCGGTGAGAGCAAAACCGTCCCCGGAAACATCTATGATAATGGGCGAGTAGAGATAGCAGCGGCAGTTTCTCCAGATCCCGCCATTCGTTTCACACTCATAGACTTGTTCATCGGGGTCGCACTCGGGATAACAACGACTCCCCTCTGAGGTGGTCGTAAATGTCCAGCCTAATGTTGTCTCGCAGGTCGATAAACTTATCCCCGAGCAATAATTAGCAAAATAGTTCCATGTCCCGCCTGCACTAGAACACGCAGATGAAGGCGGAACGGGCGTCGGTGTCGGCGTCGGCGTCGGGGTCGGGCATAACGTTGTTAGTTGTGCTAAATCGCACGCTTGAATTGAGGTTGGCATTAAATAGTACTCGTTATCATTGGTTCCACAGCCCGGATTCATTACCGTTTTTCCCGGTGTTGTACTTGAACAAGATGTGAGGCCGGAAGGCTCATTTAGGCCCATCGTATGTCCCATTTCATGTAAAGTTTCCCGAAGAAATATCGTGCTGTAACCAGCCGCGTTCGCATCCCACAGAGGATAATCACCATATTCAGCCACCTCATCAACGTAAAATGTCGTAGTCGCCGATGTAACAATAGATGAAGTTGTCGTATGAGTGAGCTGCGTGTAGGCATAGACATCATAAGCATCGCCCCCCGTTCCCGTAGTGCCTTTTATGATCGTATAAACAGGACTAACTGATGATGTGAAAGTATTTGTTGAATATGCAGACGACGAATTCCATAGACCAATTCCCGAATTAATTTGTAGTTCCTGGGCAGAACTAAAACCGCCCATACTATAAGTTACCGTCGAATTACACGCCCACCGATATGCATACGTTGTCGCGCAACCAGATGCAAACACTTCATTTGCATACAGGGGCAACATCAGAATTAACAAAACAAAAATGCTGATTTGTCTGGATAGAAAATAAATAGTCCTTGTTGAATCCTATTGATGGTCAGGGCAAGGGGCCAAAACTGATGCCTTAATTTGCTGTACAATGACGTCGAAGTCTACGCTATCAAGATCAGCATTGCTTTGCTGAACCGAATCATTAAGGACATTCGACTTCGACATTACGGGGTATGTTCCCAGTGCGGCATTGAACGCGCCGGTACTAGGTATAGTTCTCAAGAACAGAAGATATTTCTCCCCAATTTTCAGCGCCGGCAAGGACGCAAAGTTTGCCACAATGAGATGGCCATCAATAACAACCTTCCCACCGGGTTCTGAAAAGATGATTGGATTATCAGGAAGAATAGACTCTTTATTCTTGTTTTTTAAAATAGAATCCAGATTAATAAAATAATCCGTAAAGACATATTTTCCGTCGGCTGTCAGTTGCGACTCCTTACTACCAATAATTCCAATAACAACAGCATCTGCATTACATGTCCAAGTACTGATCCTTTGATTCCAGGTAGGGTGAGGTCTTCCATTATTTAGCATTCTATGTGGAAAATCTTCAAAAACTACATCCTCTTGAGTTTTGAGTAAATCAATAATCTTCTTGTCAGTACCTAAACCTTTATAAAGTTTACTGTGTTCTCTTTGACGATCCGTCATTACCCCTATCTGAATGCGGGTTGCATCCTCTTGTTGGACTTTTGCATTGTCTTGTGCCTTTTGATGAAAAGATATGGTCGCGAATAAACTCGAGACAACAACTAATGTAATCCCAAAAATGAATAATTGACGCTTTCGCATTTTAAACTCCTACTTTCCGAGAGAAAGGTAAATGGTAGAGGCTGTTTGGCCTTAGTAGGCGAAACAACCGGGAACATTGTCAAAAAGTAATTCTATTTACTTGTGGGCATCGTATACCTACTTTGGCTCACTGTCAATAAATTTGGATTACAGCCTTTAAAAGAAAAAAGCTCCGCATTCGCGAAGCTTTTTTTGTGATCGTTCTTTTTGTCCAGTATTTACTGATTGACCGGCCGCGTTTCTGCTTCGACAAAGCGGGGCAGTTTGACGGCTTGGTTTAGCTGGATGCTAAATTCTGTGCCGGATTTGACTTCGGCGTCGGGGCCTTTGAGATACATTTCGCCGAGAAGTCCGGCGCCTGCACCTGCTATGGCTCCGATCGCCGTTGATTTACCTCCGCCAACTATCGCACCCAAAATGGCACCACCCGCAGCTCCGCCGCCGATGAAGATGATCTTGCGATGTTCCATCTGCTTGCCTGATGCCGTGCCCTCGTTATCGCTAGTTGTTTTGCCTGAGGTGAGATCGGTCAAAGAACCGTTGATGACATGTTTGCTGGAATTAGGCAGGCGGACGGAGGTGAATGTGACAGATATCTGGCCGGGTTTGCCGCCTTTGGCGGCGGGAGTGACCGTATCAACGCGACCCGTAACGACGCTGCCGGTCGGGATAACTACTACGCCGGTCGAGGAATATACCGGCTCGGTCACCGTTGAGGTAAAAGTGCTCCCAACGACCGCCGTTTTCGAGCTTAATGCCTGATTCATACGGGCACGGAAGATCGAGCCGTTATCGACCGTAAACATCGGGATAGCTGGTTTAACTGGAATTACCTTTTTAACGACGGGCTTGTGTTTTAAAACCGGCTTCTTTTTCTGGGCAGACGCTCCGCCCACGCCTAGGATCAAAAGCATACCCATAATGGCTGCGACATTATTGATGTTAAATATTCGTTTCATAGTAGTTTTCTCCTCAAGGGCCGTCATATTGGCCGGGTCTTTGAGTGCAAACCGCAGAAAAGCGTTGCACAAAATCGGTGTCCAAACACCAGTAAATTAAGCCTTAGAATATCACCGATAGTGTCGGCGAACAAAAATGCAAGATTTTTTTGAAATCTCATCCGATTAGACGTATATTCAAAGCGTCAACAACAGTTCGCACAATCTCCAGACTAAATGGCCCCCGGTATAAAAACCGGGGGTCAAGTCATTTAAGGAAGAGGTTTAACAAGTTTTTGCAGGAGGAAGCCAAACCAATGCAGTTATTCGCACCGACGATACTACTATTTGCGTTGAATTTATTTGATGCTGTCCTGACAGTGCTGTGGGTCCGCACCGGAGTGGCAACCGAGAGCAATCAGCTGATGGCCGGCTTGCTCGACATTGGCAATACACCTTTCTTAGCGGCAAAGATCGCTGTCGGTGCGATGGCTGCTATTGTTTTATTTAAATGGGGCAATCGCCCAATTGCACGATACGGCCTCGCGGTCGCCCTCGCCGTCTATATCGGCTTGATGGGAATACATCTTTTCACAGGCCTCTCGGCTTTCGGCTACATTTCAACCAATTTTTTACACGACGTGCAGGGACAGTTTTTCGCTCTCATAGTTTGATCTCATAATATAAATCCTATTTACGGTCGCGGTGTTATTAACAGAAACACCGGGTCGTTTTTTTTCGTAATCATTACACAACGCGGAAGGTTTTTTGCAGCATCAAAAAATTGTTATTTTATATATAGGGAAGTAACGCAATTATGGCTAAAAATTCTGTTTATCAAATGTCCGCACGGCAGATATTGCTGCTCGCATTTTCGTCGGCGCTGATCGCGGTCGGTGTGGTTGTACTCGTTTATAATTTCGGT
>JAYVOS010000084.1:0-8856 GCA_043757775.1 Chloracidobacterium sp.
ATCTTGTGAGTTAGACAGTAACGGATTCGCGATATTCGCCCCAGACTGAGCGGAGGCGGTTGCTGATCTCGCCGACCGAAACCTCGGCCTCGACTGCGGTGAGGATGCGCGGGAGCAGATTTTCGGTGCCGCGAGCGGCTTCTTCGATAGCTTTTAAGGCGTTTTCGGCATCGGCGGAATTTCGTCTTGCTCGTACGGCTTGGAGCCTTGCGACTTGGTCACGTTCGATCTTTTCGTCAATACGTTGTATCGGTATTGCGATCTCATCGTCGAGCTGAAAGCTGTTCATCCCGACGACGATCGCATCCCGGTTTTCGAGCGAACGCTGATATTCGTAGGCCGCCTCTTGTATCTCGCTCTGCACATAACCGGTCTCGATAGCCCGCAGCATCCCGCCCATCGCGTCGATTTTTTCGATGTATTCGACCGCCGCTTTTTCAAGCTGTGTGGTCAACTCCTCAATTGCATAGCTGCCCGCAAGCGGATCGACCGTGTCCGCAACGCCCGATTCGTGGGCGATCACCTGTTGAGTGCGTAAAGCGATACGTGCCGCATTTTCGGTCGGCAGCCCGAGAGCTTCGTCCATCGAATTTGTATGCAGACTCTGCGTTCCGCCGAGTACGGCTGCGAGAGCCTGTATCGTCGTACGGACAACATTGACCTCAGGCTGCTGTGCCGTCAGCGTCGAACCGGCAGTCTGCGTGTGAAAACGAAGCGTCAGAGACTTAGGGTTTTTCGCACCGAAACGGTCGAGCATTATCCGCGCCCACAAACGCCGTGCGGCACGAAATTTTGCGATCTCTTCGAGCAAATTGTTGTGCGAATTAAAGAAAAACGAGAGCCTAGGAGCAAAATTATCGACATCCAGCCCGACATCAATCGCCGATTGAACATAACAAATACCGTCCGCGAGCGTAAATGCCAACTCCTGCGCGGCGGTCGAACCTGCTTCGCGAATATGATAGCCGGAGATCGAGATCGTGTTCCAGTTCGGCACCTCAGCGGCACAATATGCGAACGTGTCTGTGATAAGGCGAAGGCTCGGTTTTGGAGGATAAATATATGTGCCGCGAGCGATATATTCTTTCAAAATGTCGTTTTGGATCGTGCCGCTGACCTTTTCAAAAGAGACGCCTTGCTTACGTGCGACCGCCAGATACAGACACAAAAGCGTTGACGCTGTTGAGTTTATCGTCATCGAGGTCGAAACCGAATCGAGCGGGATGCCGTCGAAAAGCGTCATCATATCATCGAGGCTGTCGATCGCTACACCGACCTTTCCGACCTCGCCCGCCGATAGCGGGTCATCCGAATCGAGCCCGATCTGCGTCGGCAGGTCAAATGCAACGCTCAAGCCGGTCGTGCCTTGTGATAGCAGATATTTGTAACGCTCGTTCGACTCTTCGGCGGTCGCAAAACCCGCGTATTGCCGCATCGTCCAAAACTTGCCGCGATACAGATTTCGACGCGGGCCGCGAGTATATGGAAACTCGCCCGGCTCACCCAGATCGCGTTCATAATCGACCGAAGAGGTGTTCGAAGGGTTAAAATCGTTAGGCAATTCGATGCCCGATGAAGTCTCAAATTTGTCCCGCCGCTCTTTTGCCATTGCCCCAAATAGATTAACATAAACGGCTCGATTTTTTGACGAAACATCGCTCCGCTAGTAGGCTTGGAAAAGACAAATTTTAGGAACCCCAAACGCTTGAATTACTTTAACTATTACACCGAGATCGAGGACACATTCATCCGTCGCCGGGCTAAGAATTTGTTTCTGAGCCCGCTCGATTGGGCGTTGATGGAGATGTGGCAGGAGCACGGAATACCGCTGCACATCGTCATCCGCTCGATCGAATCGGTGTTTGACGTGTTTGACAAGCAGCCCGCAGGAACACGTACGATCAAAAGCCTCTTCTATTGCCGCGAAGAGGTCGAGGTCCAGCACGGCGAATGGCTCAAATCGCAGGCAGGGAAAAGTCAGGAGATGAGAGACGAGAGACAGGAGACGGGATTTACGGCTGAGGCCGTCACCGCTCATATTACCAAAGCGATCGCGTCGCTAAAGGAAAATCAAATTCCCGAATTACGCGAAGACATTGCCCGTGCTGTCGCACGTCTTGAGGAATTAGCCGCGAAGCTGACCGGCAATGCCGAGACGATAGATGCGACGCTCGGCGACATTGAAAAATTACTTGACCGTGCGATACTGACAAGATGGGAATCGGTGCATCTAAAGGTATTGGAGAAAGAAGTCGCCGGGCAGCTTCGCGGTTACAAGGCCGACATGGAGCCTGATGCGTATAAAAATACCTTTGAGTTGATGCTGCTCAAACGCCTTCGCGACGAGGGCGGTGTCCCGCGGCTAGGCCTGTTTTATTTATGAGAGAACTAGTATTACTCTTGACGCTACTAACGTTTTCCGGTTTTGTCGCAGCTCAGGTCAAACCCAGTCCGACGCCTGGAAAGATCCCAACCGGCATTCCCGTCAAACCGGGCACCACGACAAAGCCTTTAGCGGTAAAAAATAGTGTCGATCCGGGCAAAGTTTCAGGCCGCATTTATACCAACGAGACGTTCAATTTCGAAGTGACTTTCCCCGACACTTGGCTGATCCCTGACGCTGATTTCGAAGCGTATATGAAAAAACAGGGTTTTGACCTCTCGTTAAAAGCTCCTGATTCGCTGTCGCCGGCATCGCAGACTAAGATCAATCAAGCTGTAAAACGTGTCCACATCATGCTCACGGCCTATCGCTCGCTGCCCGGCGAGACTGACAATGCGATCGTCCGTATTTCGGTCGAAAATCTCGCGGCGTACCCGCAGATCAAAGACGCTGTCGATTATTTCGACGCTATCCGTGCGACGTATGCGACGATGAAGCTGCCGTACGATTTCAAATATTCCGATACTAAAGCTGAAAAGCTCGGTGCGATGCAGTTTGGCTTTATCGACACATCGACAAATGCGGGTAAAAAGCGCATGTACGCGACCGTGCGTAATGATTTTGCTGTTATGTTTACAATTTCTTACTCGAAAGACGAAGATCTGCAGACTCTCCGCAAGGTTCTCGAAGACGGCAATTTCCAGCTCAAATAGCTCCAAAGTTTGTTTTTACGGCGCTTTGTGATACAAAGACAAGGTTCCTGTTAAACAAAACGGCCAAATTACATTCATTGAGCACACACTACACAAAAGGCGACGTTATCGAGGTCAAGATCGAAAAGATCGTGCCTCGCGGTTTCGGATTGGCATTTGCTGAAAATCTCACGGTTTTGGTGTCTTTGGCGGTGCCGGGTGATGTTTTGCTGGTCAAAATACGTCAGATCAAACAGCGTATGGCGTTTGCCGAGATCGTTGAGATCAAAAAGCCCGGGCAGAAACGCATCACACCGCCGTGTCAGCATTTCGGCGTATGCGGCGGCTGTGATTTTCAGCAGATGGACTACGCGGCTCAGCTCGACGCCAAAGCCGGCATCGTCCGCGACTGCCTACACCGCATCGGCAAGATCGAATTCGACGCCGATATTCCTGTCATTGCCAGCCCTAACCAGTTTGAATATCGCTCGCGTGCACGTTGGCACCTCGATCGGAGCAAGCTCAAATTTGGCTACTATCGACGTGACAGCAATGAGGTCGTCGATGTTTCGCAATGTCCGATCCTTACACGGGATATGCAAGCGACGATGGATTATCTGCGGCTAAACGTCGATTGGGATGCGTTTCGCAGCGAAAAACCCGAGGTCGAAGCCGTCAGCGGCGAAGGCGGACATAACTCGATCTATTCTCGTGAACTTACCGAACGACCCGCCGAGATCAGCATCGATATTGCTGACGAAAACTACACATATTCGGCGGCGAGCTTTTTCCAAGCGAACCATTCGCTCATAGAAAAACTCATCGAAACGGCTATCGGCGAAGCGACAGGCGGTACAGCATTTGATCTATATTGTGGTGTGGGATTATTTGCAATGCCTCTCGCACGGCGTTTTAAGAAAGTGATAGGTGTCGAAGAAAGTAAGGTTGCACTCCATTTAGCCAAAAAGAACGCGAAAAACGCGGGGCTTCAAAATCTAGACCTTATCAACAAGAGCGTTGAGAGATTTCTTGTGACCAACAAAACAAAAACGATAGATTTTGTCCTGATCGACCCGCCCCGCATGGGAACAGAGAAAGACACGATCGAACTACTCATTAAATTGCAGCCTCAGCATATATCTTACGTTTCCTGCGAACCGTCGATCCTCGCCCGAGACCTGCGCACTCTGCTCGATGCCGGTTACGCGATCGATTCGATCACGGCCCTCGACCTGTTTCCGCAGACACACCATGTCGAGACGGTAGTTCATCTTTCTGATGCCCAAGCCCGCGCGTGAGCAAGGGCGTAACCTCCGACTCGTGTGTATGGTCTTTGCTAATGTGCGGACTTCGCGCATTTTGTTAACGCAACTTTTTATTACGCATTTCGTTCTCTAATTAGTTGGAAATAAACACTTCGATACAATAGACTTCTCTTATGCCCAAAAAGAAACCCGAATCACCCGAGCCGTCCGAATCCGTTGTCAAAGCCAATTCCGTCCGTTGTCGTTTTTGCGGGCAGAAAAACGCCGTTAAGGCCGATTACAAAAATGGCGACGCTGTCTGCGGTAAATGTAAACTACCGTTGTCCGACGTACCGCGTAAGAAATTTGACGGTCTGCACAAAAACGACTACATTCATCCGGCGGATGCCAAAGCTCTTGCTGCCCTAAAAGCGATTCCCGGCGTTGATTCGGCTCTTAAGAAATTGCTCTCCTGGACAGGCGAATCGGCTATTAGAGTGTCGTTTATGGCATCGGCAGTTAAGGTTACGGATAAACAATGCCCTGATCTTCATGAGAAATTAAAGGTCGCATGTGCGACACTTGGTGTGGATGTGCCGGACATGTTTGTCCAGCAAAATCCGCAGGTCAACGCCTTTACAGGCGGTGTTGAAAAGCCGATCATAGTGCTTCATTCGGCGCTGATCGAACGCCTCAATGACGAAGAAACCCTCGCCGTTATCGCACACGAGGTCGGCCACATTCATTCCGAACACGTTCTCTATTTGACCGCCGCACGGCTAATGGAGGCTCTCATTAATGTCTCGGCCGCGCGTCTGCTACCCGGTTCTGAGATCATAAAACTTATTATTTCGATGGGCATCGCCAGCGCCTTACTGGCATGGTCACGCCGTGCCGAACTCTCCTGCGACCGTGCCGCTCTGCTGGTCACCCAAGATCCGCATATCATCGGCCGGACGATGATGAAACTTGCCGGCGGCACATTTGCCTCGAAAATTGACTACGAGCTTTTCCTTGAACAAGGCCGCGATTTCAAAAAGAACTACGACTCCAGCCGCCTCGACCGTTTCTGGGCCGACACCATGAACGCCAACCTCTCGCATCCGTTCCCCATCTGGCGCGTCGCCGAGATCCTCGAATGGGTCGAAACGGGCGAATACCAAGGGCTAATGGATAAGTAATAAGAAAGATAGTCGCAAAAAGCACAGAATTCACAGAATATTTGACTCGATATTTCTTGGATTTGTGCTTTTTGCGGCTATTTTTTTCTCTAGTCATCCTTGATTCAAACCTAAAGGTCGTGCAAAATTGCGGCTAAGCTTATGTCAAAACAATTTAAGATCGTTATCGGTGTCGTTGCGGCATTCTTAGTCCTGTTTGGGGCGGCACTTGTATTCGTAATGTATTCGGTAGGCATTTTTGATAAACAGGCGACCAAGATGTATCACGATGCTGTGGTCGATGGGCCTGAGTTTGGCAAGACGACGGACCAAAACGGCTGTATGCAGCAGGGGTTTGCTCGGCTCAAAGGAATTGCCAAACCATCGATCGCACAGGTCACAGCTAATCACGCCTTTATGAGCGGTTGTTTTGGGACTGCAAGCAAAACGTCCGATTTTTGTAAAGATGTGCCATCCATACCATACTTTGACTGGATCGACACCGAATGTCAGAAGCTAGGCAAAAATGACGAAGCCTGCCGCTCCTCGATGGATGAGAAACACGGATTCTGCAACGGCTTGTAGAAAAGAGCTAGACTAAATCAAATGGATTTCGAACATCTAGAAGACGAAACGACCAGCCCTGTGAGCCTTGCTGAGTGGCATTGTGACGAGGTGCTATGGAAGGCGTTTCGTAAGTCGGAAATGCAGCTTTATTTGAGCAGTCTCCGGGCGTCAAATCATTTAGCGATCATCTCGACAGCGGTTGTCACTCTCGTTCTGTTTGCCATCGCCCTTACATCCATACTTGGCTATCGCCGCTGGCAGAGTAATATTGGCCCGGCGGCTTTCATACTCGTTATCGGCTCGGTGTTTATATTTGCGGGCGTGTTTACGGGGTTCCGCCGCCGTAAACGTGAGAAATGTCTGGCGAAACCGACAGGTGACGTTGTTGTCGCTATGGAAGGATTTGCCTACAATAAATTTCAGGTCAATTGGGGATTTGGCAATAGCATCGGCGTCCGATTTCAACACTGCGAACGCCGTACCGTAAATGGTGATCTAGGCTACAGTTTCCAGATATTGGCTTTTGATACCGACGCGATGGTCTACACCGGCAGAGGAACGATCCATGAAAAATGGACTTGGAATGTCCCTGTGCCGATGGATAAGATCGCTGTCGCCGACATGGTCTGCGACCGTTTGAATACCCGACGCGGATCGGATACCGAGTCTTAAATACCTCTATGCTTATCGTTTTGACCACAACACCAACCGATAGCGAGGCCGACATACTTGCCGCTAAGATCGTCGATACACGTCTTGCTGCCTGCGTCCAGATCCTGCCGCAAATAAAGTCGGTTTACGTTTGGGAAGGGAAACATCAATGGGGAAGCGAGCATATCCTGCTTATCAAAACCCTACCCCAAAACTTTGATGAATTATCTGCATTTATCACCGCAAACCATAGCTACGAAGTGCCGGAGATCGTCGCGATCAGTGCTGATAAAGTGTCGGAGCCTTATCTGTCATGGATGAAAGGTGTTTTGAGTTAAAAGTGAAAAACTAAAAGTGTAAAGATTTAAGAAAGCAGAAGTTTTTCACTTTTCGCTTTTAGTAGTCAATTTTCAGCTATTTCCCGTTATCAATTCCCGCATAACACGTCCTGACAATAAAATCGACAGCGTCTTTTGGCGAATCAGTTAAGTGAATTAACTGTAAGTCTTCAGGGTTGATCATTTTTTCGTTGAGCATTGTGGTGGTGAGCCATTGGAGCAGGCCTTGCCAGTAATGCGAGCCAAATAAGACGACCGGGAAATTGCGTATTTTCTTGGTCTGGATCAGCGTCAGGGCCTCGAAAAGCTCGTCCATAGTGCCGAAACCACCGGGAAAAATGATGTAGGCGTTGCTGTATTTAATGAACATGGTCTTGCGGACCATAAAGTATTTGAACGTCAGAGATTTGGTCAAATACGGGTTTGGCATTTGCTCGAACGGCAGCTCGATATTGCAACCGACAGACGTCGCACCGGCGTCGTGGGCACCTTGATTGGCCGCCTGCATAATGCCGGGGCCGCCGCCGGTAATGATCTCGAAACCGGCCGCACCGAGCAGTAAGCCGACCTCGTGAGCGGCTTTAAACATCGGATCGTCCTCGTGTGTACGTGCGGAACCAAAGATCGAAACGCCACGCGTGATCGTCGCAAGCTCATCAAAACCATTGACGAATTCACCCATGATGCGGAAAACACGCCACGAATCGGACGTTTTCAGCTCGTCCTCAGGCTTTGGCGAGCGTAGCAATATTTCGTCGTCGGTTAGATGCCAATATCCCGGCGCCGCCTCGAGCTCTTTGGCTTCGGCGACAGTCGTAGGTATTTCCGGCTTTGCTTTCGGAGCGGTAGTGCGTAGTTTTTTTGATTTTATAGATGCCATTTTTGTAAGTCTGGAAAGTCTGGGAAGTCTAGGAAGTCTAGGAAGCAACACTTTCAAGACTTCCTAGACTTCCCGACTTCCTGGACCTAAATGCCCATAATATTGTAACCGCAATCGACGTAGATCGTTTCGCCGGTGATGCCGCTGGCGAGATCGCTGACTAGGAAAAGTGCGGTGTTGCCGACCTCGGCTTGGGTGACGTTGCGTTTGAGCGGAGCTTTTTCGGCGACCATGCTGAGCAGTGATCCCATATTTTTAACGCCGCGTGCCGACAAAGTGTTGATCGGCCCGGCACTGATCGCATTGACGCGGATGTTGTTTTTACCAAGATCTGCCGCCAGATATCTGGTCGATGCCTCAAGTGCAGCCTTAGCAACGCCCATTACGTTGTAACTCGAAACCACCTTTTCCGCCCCGTAATAAGTCATCGTGACGATGCTGCCGCCCTCCGTCATCAGGGGTGACGCTGCAAGTGCGACCTGCGTCAGCGAAAACGCACTGATCTCCAGAGCGGTGCGAAATGCTTCGCGTGTAGTAGTGACAAATTCGCCCTCGAGAGCTTCTTTTGGGGCAAAAGCTATCGAATGGATGATGAAATCGAGCTTGCCGTATTTCTTCGCGACAGCGTCAAACGCCGCATCGACGGTTGCCTGATCTGTCACGTCGCACGGAATGACGAGCGAACCGTCGAGCGTTCCCGCCAGTTCCTCGACGTTCTCCTTGAGCCGCTCGCCCTGATAAGTAAACGCCATCTTGGCACCATGCGACGCACAAGCCTGTGCACACGCCCAAGCGATCGAACGCTTGTTCGCGACACCAAATATCATTCCAACTTTATTTTTTAACATATTTTTCAAAGTGACGAGGGGCGAGGGACAAGGGAAGAGCGTAACATCCTGCCTCGTCCCTTGTCCCTCATCACTCGTCCCTATTCACTAACA
>JAYVOS010000085.1:0-2400 GCA_043757775.1 Chloracidobacterium sp.
TCGCAGCGGGCCCTGATCAAGCGCCGCAAGCCGCGACGACACATTGACGATCGGTTCGCCCAGCGTCTTCCACACCGCTCCGCCCCAACCGGCGTCAAACGCACGCTCAACCATCGAACCCATATTCGTCGGCGGCGCGCTCGCCAGCCAAAAAGGATTAGGAGATTTTATTCCTGCAAAGTTTATTGAAAGATCAGCCATAGTTGTTGATGAATATATTTAAGTTATTTAACCGCAGATGAAGCAGATGACGCAGATAAATCAGGATCAGACTGTGGTTGATCTCGGGTTACGTTCTTACGGTCATTGCCAAACGCTACGCGCTTGAACTCCGGCTTTGGTCCAAAATTAAGTAAAAGCCCGATTTCAAGAGGCGTCGCTTTTAAATAATTCAAAAGCTGTGCAATGTGAGATTGTTCTATCGATCTTGCAACTTTCAATTCGAGCAAAACTAACTTGTTTACCATTATGTCCGCGTCAAAATCTCCAACCTGTTTACCTCGAAACCACACAGGTATCGCTATTTGCTGGTGAACCTTAAAACCTTTCTGCCTTAGAGCAAAGCACAATGAATTTTCATAGACAGATTCAATAAAGCCATGGCCGAGTTCGTTATAAACCTCGTAAAAAGTCCCAATGATAGCCTGAGTCAACTCGGAGTGAAGAAATTGTTCGTTCGGCATATTCAACTAATCCAAAAAAAATCTGCGTCATCCGCGTTATCTGCGGTTAATTTACTTAGCTCCCGCAAACGCCACAGTTTCGCCAGACAAACTCAGATGTATGCCCTGAGCAGCCAGCTTGCCCATCTGCGCGGCATCGACGGCTTCGGAGCCGCCATTTGCGCAGTCGCCGCCTGCGAAAATCTTTGGATTGGAAGTTTGCATATTTTCATTAACGGCAACTCGACCTTTTTCGTCCACATTTACACAAACGATGTCGGTGAAAAAAGACGCCATTTTTTGCTGACCGATGGCTTTAATAACCTGGTCGCAAGCGATCTCGATCTCGCCGCCATCAGCAGTGTTGCAACGCAGACCAGTCACATAAGTGTCGCCAACGATCTCAAGCGGCGTTGTTTCCCACATAAATTCGATACCGTCTTTGCGGGCGAGTTCGAGTTCGTAATCGTAAGCGGGAGCATCTTTCTCCGTGCGTCGGTAAACCAGCACGACCTTTTCGGCACCGAGGCGTTTGGCCTGCGTGACGGCGTCGATGGCGGTGTTGCCGGCGCCGATGACGACGACCGATTTGCCCAGCGGGACGCTTTTCCAATCGCGGGTTTTTATCCTTTCGATAAAGGCCAGCGCGTCGATCACACCGTCGAGATCTTCGCCCGGGATGTTGAGACGGTTAGTATCGCCGAGGCCGACGCCGAGAAATATCGCGTCGTGCCATTGGTGGAGGTCAGTGAAGGAAACTGACTGCGTTTCAGAGAGAACCACCCCGTCTGCCGAAGCGGCATCCACCCCTCCTTCGTAAGGAGGGGAGCTTTCGGAGCCAATCTCCGTGTTGAGCAGAAACTTTACGCCAATTGCAGCGATGTGTTCGACCTCAGAAAGCGACACCGATTGCGGCATTTTGTATTCGGCCATGCCGTAGGTATCGAGGCCGCCGGCCTTTTCCTTTCGTTCATAGACGGTCACATCGTAGCCGAGCCGCGCTAAGTATGCGGCACACGACAGTCCCGCCGGGCCGGAACCGACGATGCCGACCGACTTGCCGTTTGGTTCGCCTTTCGTAAAGATCTGCTTGCTGCCGTTCATCGCGTAGTCGGTCGCGTAACGCTGCAAACGGCCAATTTCTATAGGCTTTTGCAGGAGGGTTTTCTCGACACAGGCACCTTCGCAAAGCACCTCGACGGGGCAGACCCGTGCACACGTCGCTCCGATCGGATTGGCGTCAAATATCACGCGTGCCGAGCCGAGCAGATTGCCGCTCGCGATCTTTTTAATAAACGACGGCACGTCGATACCGGTCGGGCACGCCTGAATGCACGGCGCGTCGTAGCAATAGAGGCAGCGGCTGGCCTCGACCCCGGCCTCGGCCGCCGTCATCGCCGGGTTGATCTCGGCAAAGTTCTGCTCGATCTGAGCTATATCGAGCGGTGTGCAAAAGCTC
The DNA here is from genome assembly GCA_043757775.1 of Chloracidobacterium sp. Taxonomy (GTDB): domain Bacteria; phylum Acidobacteriota; class Blastocatellia; order Pyrinomonadales; family Pyrinomonadaceae; genus OLB17. Next base: position 2,122 of record JAYVOS010000085.1, read on the forward strand.
TTATCCATAAATGATCTCAGGCGTTTCCTTGTTTTACTCGGTTCGCAGTTTTTTTGTCATCAATATTCCCGACAGCCCGAACAAAAACAGTCCGCCTCCGATCGGCAGAAAAATAACCGCCGTTTCGTACGGAGCGACTGCCGCTGAGCCCTCTTCCAACGCCCGCAACAACTCATTTGACTCGCCCGAACGCGTCGGCGAACTATACGGTGCCGAATACATAAAGTAGCTGGCGGCGGCGAACGCCACATTTCCAAGCCCGACCAGGAGGGCGAGGAT
>JAYVOS010000086.1:0-31631 GCA_043757775.1 Chloracidobacterium sp.
GGCTTCTTCACGACGGTCTACGAAAAATACGGCGTCGAATGGGAAAGCCCGCACTGCACGCCGATCGAATACCTCGAACGGCTCGGCGTGCTCTCGACACAGCCGCTGCTTGCTCATTGCGTCGTCACATCAGCTAGCGACCTAGCAAAGATCGCTACAAACGGAGCCAGTATCGCCCATTGCTCGAAGTCGAACGCCAAGTTCGGCCACGGCTACGCACCGTTCGAAGCAATGCTCGACGCAGGCATCACCGTCGGGCTCGGAAGCGATTCCGTAGCGAGTAACAATGTCTGTGATCTGTTAGAAGAAGCTAGATTCGCCGCTCTCGTCGCGAGAAATCGCTCAAACGGCGGAGGCCCGCACGAAGTAAGGGCCTCTTCCTCGCGAAACTTCTTATCGGCTAAACAAATGCTCGAAACCGCAACCCTCGGCGGTGCCAAAGCCCTCGGCCTCGACGCTGTGATCGGCACGCTCGACCCCGGCAAACAAGCCGACATCGCCGTCGTGTCACTCGGCCATCCCGCTCAACAGCCCGTCAACAACGTCGAAACCGCCCTCGTTTTCTCGTCAAACGCCCGAGATGTCACGATGACGATTGTCGCCGGGGAGACTGTTTTTGGTAGGTAACGTTTATTCAAGCCGCTTTCGCCAATAACCCGGCTCTCTGCTGTCGTGCATCACCGCAAGGATGACAATAAATTGTTCAAGCTCAAGATATATGATCGAGTATGGAAATGTATGAGTAACCCGACGCCTAACATCGTCCTCGACAACTGGCCACATCTTTGGAGCAGAGCAAACTCCTTTGATAGCAGATTCGATACATTCGACGAAACTCTCGTCTAGGCCAGCTTCTTTCTGCCCATAATATTCGGCAGCGTCACCGTATTCGGTCAGAGCTTCATCGTTCCAAAGAAATCTCATTTTTTAAGAGATTCGCGAATTCGTGCAAACCCATCGGCTCCATCAATGAGCTTGGCCTTGCCAGACCTAACTTCTTCGGCCCGACGCCGGATCTCGATCATCCACGCATCACTAATTGATCTCCCACCGTTTCGGGGTTGGAGACTGTCGAGCAGACGATCGGCAAGAAGTGCCCGGTCTCCGCTCGACAATGACAATGCAACTTCTGTAATGTCTTCGATAACAACACTCATATTTGAAGAATACGTCTATTTTGCTCTGCTTTCAAGCTTTATTTAGTTGGTGCAACCTCATACTCCGGCTTAGCCATTCCCATCAACCATTTGTCGAACCAACCGACGATGTGCTCCAAACGCTCGATGCGGTGCCAGGGCTGGCCGGAGCGTGACAGTTCGTGCGACTCGTTTGGGAAACGCACCATGACGGTCGGGATCTTGCGATATTTGAGGGCGCGAAACATCTCTTCGCCGCCAGCGGTCGGAGGCGTGCGGTAGTCGGCCTCGCCGAGAATGAACATCATCGGCGTCGTGACATTTTTGATAAAGGTGATCGGCGAGCGGTTCTTAAATCCCTCGACATCTTCGAACGGCGCACCCTTAAACCACGACGGCTGAAACTGCGTAAAGTCCGCCGTGTACCACCAATTTGCCCAGTCCGAGATGTCTCTCTGTGACACCGCCGCCTGAAAACGCTGTGTCTGCGTGACTGTCCAGTTCGTCAGCAGACCACCTCCGCTGCCGCCCGTGACGCCGAGCTTTTTGTCGTCGATGTAGCCGCGTTTGATGACCTCATCAACGCCTGCCATTAGGTCTTTATAGTCGTCGCCGGGATATTTGTATTGGATAATGTTGCCAAAATCCTGCCCGTAGGTCGTCGAGCCTCGCGGGTTTGGATATAAAACGACGTAGCCTTTTGCCGCCATCCATTGAAATTCGTGATCGAACACAAAGCCATACGCTGAGTGCGGCCCGCCGTGGATATTGAGGATCAGCGGATACTTCTTCGACGGATCAAAATTAGGCGGCTTCTGTATCCAGGCGTGGATCTTTTTGCCGTCAAAGCTCGTGTACCAGACCTCTTCGGGCTCGGTCAGGTTTAGCTTGGCAAAAAGAGCGTCGTTCGTCCGCGTGATCTGTTTGGACTGTCCAGTTTTACGATCAAGCACGTAGAGGTCGGTGATCCGAGTCGGAGTCGAAACGGTGTAAACAAATTTAGCGGCATCCGCTGTCGAGCGAAATCCTGAAACAGATTGGTTTCCCGTCGTCACGTCGGTCATCTTACTGCTCGCGGCGTCAAAGATGGCGAGGTTTGCTTTGCCCTCTTTGCCGTAACCGATGATGATGCCTTTGCCATCGGGCGTCCAGATAGGACTTCCGCCGCCTCCGCCACGTGGCGGAGCATTATCACCACCGACGCCGCCGGCGACATCGAAATCAAATCCACTCGTCAGATTTTTCGGCTGTGCTCCGGCAATAGCTTCCATCACCCAGAGATCGGTCTGCGTGTAAGACTGGACGGGCTGATTCGTTGATGCCACAAACGCAAACCGCTTGCCGTCCGGGCTGAGTGTCAGGCCGCTCGCACCCATATCTATCGTCGTCAGCAATGTCGGTGTGCCGCCGTCCGACACGACGGAGTAGATCTCGGTCGAGCCGAGCTCATATTCCGGCTCAACGACATGCCGCGATGTAAAATACATCATCGCTCCATCGTTTGACCACACGAGATTGCCCTCGCTAAAGTTGCCGCTCGTGATCTGTTTAGGTGCAGGTTTGTCTTCGGCGGTGCGCGGAGCAGCGATGACCCAAATGTGATTTGGATGCGTATTTTCCGTGTAGCCGCCGCCGTTTGAGCGGTAGGTTGCCCTCGTGATGACGCGGACATCACTCTCGTGGCCGTCGGGCGGTGGAGGTGCGGGTTTGCCTGCCCGAGCGATCTCGTCAGCGTTTTGACTGTTGCCAAAAGCTATCCATTTACCATCCGGCGACCAGGTTGGCCCGCCCGCTCCGCGAGGCAGACTAGTAAATTGAAATGCGTCCCCGCCCGACATCGAAAGCATAAATAGCTGTGGTGCGTCCGGGCGTCCGTCCTTGATCGTTGGCCGGACGAATGCCAGATATTTGCCGTCCGGTGACCACCTTGGCGTCGAATCGTTTGCACCGCTCGTAAGGCGATGCGGTTCGTCATTGCCGCTTGTCGAGACCGACCAGATCGACGTGTCATAGCCGTCTTTTTTAGCGTTGACCGTGACCTTTACAAAAGCGACGGTCGAGCCATCCCGCGAGATCTGCGGATCAGCGACCCAGTTGAAATCAAAAAGGTCTTTTTCGGTTATGTTCCGTTTCTGTGCCGAAGCACCCACGGCAAAAACAAAGACGACGATGGTCAGGCGGACGAGTAACTTTCGCATACACACTCCTTTAGATAACAGGGCTTGAGACTGGTTATACGGCTAGCTTAGCAGTTTGGTTATTGTTTTCAATACGCGGAGCTATTTCTGCGAGCCTTTCAGAGCCAATTCGAGTTCATTTTTCAAATCGGCGACCGTCCACTCGTTGCCGGGAAAGATCTTTGTGACCTTACCGTCCGGCCCGATGACGGCCGTTCGTAGGCTGTGATTGATCTGCGTCTTGTTTGTCGGATCGACCTCGTATCGCAGACCAAAGAAATCCGCGATCTTTTGCACCTCGGCGTCTTTGCCGACGGCGAGTTGCCACACGCCTAGGCTCGTCGCACCCTTGCCCATGTAGCCGAGGCCGTAAGATTTCAATTTCTCAGGCGTGTCGTTTGCAGGGTCAAACGAGATGCTCAGCAGGTTAACTTTGTCTTTCAGATCCGCATTTGCAGCAAGCTGATTGGCGAGATCGCTGAAATTCGTTGACATCCTGATGCAGTAATCCGGCAGCGGACATTTAGCGTAAATGAACGTGATCGCGAGAGCCTTACCTTTAAAATCTTTGATCGAGATTCGTTTACCATCTTGATTGGTCAGCGTGAAATCGGGAATGTCTTTACCTATCTGAGCAAAATTTTCATTGATAGGCGGAGCGGGTTGATTGGGGTCGGGGGCCGCAACGATCCCGATGTTTTCGAGATAGTATGGATCTTTTGCCGCATTATCGACGACCAACTCGGCACGGATCTGCGAGCCAGGCTTGAGATCGTCCCACACCCAATCCGCGTGGATCGGAAAATCCATCGTCATCGCTTCCATGTAACCCTCGATAGCTTCGTGATCGATCTTGGCTTTCTTGGCGATACGGTCAACCGAGACGACCTTGCCTTTTATCGTATAACGCTTAGCATTGGCGGAGGCATTATCAGCAGGTTTCTGGCATGAGGTGAAAAATAAAATTAGTGATAAAAACAATAAAGTAAAACGCATATATTTACAATAATATTCTACAAAACTTGCAGCATATTCAATGCACGCGAAGATTCTCGTCGTACAGATACTGATACATCCGGTAATTTGCCATCACGCGGGCGACGTAATCTTTTGACTGGGCAAACATAATTTCGGGCACATACCGGTCAGGCAGATTAGACCGCGAACGGGCGAGCCAGCGTTTCATATTATCGTCACCGCCGTTATAGCTAGCGGCGACCGCGTCGGGTTGATCAGGAAATATTTTGAATAGGTCGGAGATATATTGTGAGCCAAACAAGATCGCGGTCGGCGGATAATAAAGCTCGTCCTGACCAAAATTATTGCGGCCGACCTCGCCAGCGACCTTTGTCGAGGTTGTCGAAATGAATTGCATCAGTCCGCGAGCTGCTGCATTTGATTTAGCATCCGGCTGAAACCGCGATTCCTGACGCATAACCGCAAGCATCAGCCTTGGGTCGAGATTGTGTGCCGTAGCATATTTCAAAAGCTGATCGGTATATACCGCCGGATAGAGCAATTCGAGCTGATCGCGAGGCATAACTTCGATCGGATAATCCGCTGGGACTTTCTTCCACAGAGGCTCGGCAAATGCTATCGCTCGGTCGCCGCGATCACCTTTCAAATAGTCAGCCGCCATTGTAAATGCGGAGTCATCAGTTCCCTTCGCGGCATTTGGCTTTGCAGCTTCGACCTCGGGCATTGCTTCGTCGTAAAGTCCCAGGAAAAGCAGTTTGTTAGCAATCGTATCCTTTGATGTAACACTGTCGATCAGTTTGAAAGTTAGCACCACCGCATTTTTTGGCGACGCCTTGACCGCTGCCTTGAGCACCGCGAGAGCATTTTCACGCACCTCCATTTTGTCGGTTAGCCGCAGCAGCGCTTGAGCATTTTTCCGACGTGTGTCAGCATCTTTTGCTTTCAATCCGGCAGAAAGCAAACCGATCTTTTGAGTAATAAATGAAGCCGAAGTCTCGTCTTGATTCAGCTCACGGAGACGAGTCGTAGCCCGCCAGCCATAATATTCGGCACGACCGTCCGGTATAGAGAGATACACATCGATCGCCTCGCCGTAGCGTTTCATTTGTTCGAGAACAAATCCTTTTAGAAATGTGATCTCAGCGGTCGAGGTCCCGCCGGGAGTCGTTCCGCCAAGATCGCCAAATGCTCGCAATCTTTCGAGATCGTTTAGAGCATTTTGCCATTCGTTACGGGCGATATATGTACGCGTCTCGGCAAATGCTGCGACTGCTTCGGCGGCTTTTCCCTTAAACACTTCCTGCGTTTTCGCACACCATTTCAGGGCGTCCTGATCTTCGCCTTGGTCGCGGTAAATATCGACGGTGTTTAGATACGCACGGTCGAGTTTTTCGTCTGTAGGGTATTTTTCGATGAATTTCTGGTAACGTTTGGTCGCCTCCTTGGGCTTGCCGACGCGGGCATAGGCGGCAGACGCTTGGAGCAGTGCATCTTTCGCGGCAATGCTGTCAGGATACTGTTCTTGCACACGCTCATACCATTTCAGTGCCTCGACATAATCGGCTTGCTGGGCAAAACCGCGTCCGATCTGAAAAATAGCGTCCGGAGCGTTTGGGCCATTTGGGAAACGCGATATGATTGCCTCAAAATGCAGCTTTGCATCTGCAAAATCACGATTAAATTGATAAATATTGGCCCGTCGCTGATGTTCGCCCTCGGCTAGGTCGGGAGCTTTTTTACCGAAATTCTCCACCCCGCCATCCAACATATCTAGCCCTTTAGCCGCTGTCTGAGCGACATCGTCAGGCTGCGCGGGATTCGGCGTTTTATTTATTAGACTCGTAAAAACATCTCGAGCAGCGTCCGCTTTTCCCGATCTCAAATATGCCTCGGCAAGCAGAGCCTGATCTTCGCGCCAATAAGAATTTGATGCGGCTTTTGGCAAACCATTGTCTGGGCCGACAAAAGACACAGTCGTTAATATCCGTATCGCCTCGCCGTAATTTCCGCTCTCGATACTGTTCCGAGCAATTCGTCCATTGACCGACGCAGCGATCAAACTCTCAGGGTAAAACAGCAAAATGCGTTGTAAATAAATACGTTCGAGCATCAGGTCGCCCGTCGAACGTGCGATCTGTGACATACGCCGCAAAGCGTATGCACTCAAAATAGAGTCGCGTTTGAAGACGGTCTGATAATTAGCCATCGCGACCGCGAGTTGACCATCCGATTCAGCAATACAGCCGAGCAAATAATCGTAATTATTGGCAGTAAACGTTTTAGGGTCGTTTATATTGAGAGTTTGAAGTTCGTTTAATGCGGTTGCATAGTCTCGCGAAGCTTCCAGTTCAAGCGTTCGGCGTTGAAAGTCCGTGACGTTTTGCGGAATTACGACAATAAACAAAACCGCAATTATTATCAGCACTCCGAATGGACGTTTCATTAACCGGATTTTAGCAAAGTTTTCCGCTTTACTGTAAAATCACCTCAAAGCAATTATGACGGCAAGAATTTTGAGCGGAAAAACCATAGCGGATGCGATAAAAAGTGAAACGGAAACTGAGGTCAAGGGACTCGTTGCGGATCACGGATTTAAGCCGTGCCTTACCGTTGTCCGTGTCGGTGCTGACCCTGCGTCGGAAGTTTACGTTAACAGCAAAGTAAAAACCGCCGCCGAACTTGGAATTACCTCACAGCATCATCACTTGCCTGCCGAAACGAGCCACGAAGATCTGCTAGCTATAGTTAAAGAGCTAAACGCCAATGCGGAAGTTGACGGCATTCTTGTCCAACTCCCGCTGCCAAAACACATTAACGAACGTGAAATACTTGAGGCGATCGATCCTGCCAAAGACGTTGACGGATTTCACCCTGTAAATGCCGGTAAATTGTCGCTAGGTTACGCATCGCTCGTGCCCTGTACACCGGCGGGTGTGGTTGAGATATTAAAACGCTCAGACATTGAGATCGCTGGAAAACACGCTGTCATCGTCGGCCGCAGCAACATCGTCGGCAAGCCGCTCGCGATGCTCTTGCTCCAGGAAAATGCGACGGTGACGATCTGTCATTCGCGAACCGAAAACCTGGCAGAAATAACGCAGCAAGCCGATATTTTGGTCGCTGCAATAGGCCGTGCAGGATTTATCAGCGGTGAACATATCCGCGAAGGAGCGACCGTTATCGACGTCGGGATCAATCGCGTGACCGATGCCGAAGCGGTAAAAGGTTTTTTCGAAGGCGAGGATTTGGTAAAACGCCTTAACACCATCGAAACACGCGGCGGAACGTTAGTTGGGGATGTAAATCCAAAAGATGCAATGGCAAAAGCCGCTAATTTCACTCCCGTGCCCGGTGGCGTTGGCTTACTGACCGTTGCAATGCTGATGAAAAACACCGTCACCGCCGCAAGGTCCAGAAGAAGAATTTAACGCCAAGACGCGAAAGCGCAAAGGCGCTATTAGAAAACACTCTGCGACTTTGCTTCTTGGCGACTTTGCGTTAAAAGATCCTAATTGAAACTTATGAAATTTGAAGAATACCAATCCGAAGCGAGCAAAACTGCTCTTTATCCTAGACGCCTCAGCAATCTCGAATACCCGACGCTGGGCCTTGCCGGCGAGGCTGGGGAGGTCGCCAATATCGTCAAGAAAATTCAACGCGATCACGCGGGCGTTATTACAGACGAGACACGCGGCAAGCTGCTCGATGAGCTCGGCGACGTGCTCTGGTATATCTCCGCGTGTGCTGACGAGCTCGGGCTAACGCTCACTGAGGTCGCAGAATATAACGTAGATAAGCTGATGAAACGCCACGGAAGATAATGTTGAAAGTCGGGCTAACGGGATCTATCGCAGTCGGCAAATCTTTCGTTTGCGAAGTCGCACGCGAATTGGGTTGCCACATTCTCGATGCTGACATTACATCACGCGAAGTCGTCGCCAAAGGAACTGACGGATTAGCTGAGATTGTGCGGCATTTTGGCAAAGATGTGGTGCAAGCCGATGGTGAACTTGACCGCAAAAAGATGGGCGCGACCATTTTTGCCAATGAGGCTAAACGCGAGTTGCTCAATTCGATCGTCCATCCACGAGTCATCGAGTCACAAGATAAATGGATCCATGATGTCGAAGCGGCAGATCCTGACGGGATCGCGATCATCGATGCAGCGTTAATGATCGAGTCCGGCGGTTACAGACGGTTTAACAAAATCATTGTCGTGTGGTGCGAACCTGCGATACAATTGAGGCGGTTAATGGAACGTGAAAATTTGAGCGAAGATGCAGCTAAACTGCGTATCACAGCTCAGATGACGCAGGACGAAAAAAAGCTTTTTGCCGACTATTTGATTAACACTTCCGCTGGTTTTGATGACACGCGGCAACAGGTCAAAAACCTCGTCAACCAATTGCGAAATGCTTCGCCATAACGAATGCGAATATTACAAAAAAAGCTGGGTCTCCCGACAAGACAGATAGTAATTTTTTTTGTGTTGGCCGCCGCATTTTCCACGCTCTCCTGCACTCAGATCCAACAACCTGCAACCGAACCGTTTTTTGCTGCAACTAAGCCGCCGCCGAAACAGGAATTTCGCTGGAGCAATGGTAAAATGCCGAAAAGTTTTGATCCGGCACGAGCTGCGGCCGCACCGGAAACCGATATTGTCCACGCCATATTCGAAGGCCTGACCGAGATCAACAGCAAAACGCTCGAGGCAATTCCTGCTGCGGCCGAAAAATGGTCGTCGTCCGAAGACCTGCGAGTATGGACGTTTCAGCTGCGAAAAGACAGCCGCTGGTCAAATGGCAAACGAGTGACGGCGGGCGACTTTGTGGCCTCTTGGAAGCGTTTTTTATCACTCGGCGCCAGAACCGCCCACCGCGATCTGGTACAAAATATTGTCGGCTTTAAGACGGAAAAGACAGGTGCCGTTGCACCTCAGGTCGACACGATAGATTTTCAACACAGCCTTATCAAAGGCTCAGAATCGGCACTGCAAAGCCTGCAGGCTAATTCCAATACTTCCGTAAAGCCGCAAGAGCAACATCCGTCTGTTTCGCCCGTTGATCCAAATGCGAAGCACGATGAAACCAAGCCAACCGAACCTGTCGCTGAGAAAAAGATCGGTGTCGAAGCGGTCGATGATCTAACCCTAAAAGTCACGCTTGAGCTGCCGGACAAAGACTTTCCAAAGCTCGTAGCTAATCCGATCTTTCTGCCGATCTATGGTGACGGCACGGAATTTGAGACCGATCCGCTAGACACTGACGTTGTCACAAATGGTGCTTTCAAAGTCTCGACCGCAAGCAAAGACGGTATAGTTCTCGACCGTTCTGACACCTATTGGAATAAAGCGGCGGTAAATCTCGAGCACATTCGATTTGTCCCCAAAGACTCCGCCGAAGCGGCTCTCGACGCTTACAAAAAAGGTGAGATCGATGCTGTAACAAACGCAGATTTCGAACCGCTTGCTCTAAAATTACTCACACCTTACGAAGATTTTCGGCAGACTACGCATAGCGCTCTTAATTTTTACGAATTCAACATCAAAAATGCTCCATACAGCGACCGCCGCGTCCGCGAAGCTCTCGCCATAGCCATCGACCGCGAACGTCTGACCGATGGCGAACTCGAAGGCTCGACGATGCCCGCGACCGACTTTCTACCGCTTGGCAGCGACCACACAATTAGACTATCTTTTGATGTCGAAAAAGCTCGCGGGCTGCTGGAAAAAGCCGGATTCCCTAACGGTGAAAATTTTCCGCAGATCCGTCTGGTTATAAATCGTAACGACACCCAGCAGCGTGTCGCCCGCACGGTCGCCAAAATGTGGAAGCAAAATCTAAACCTTGACACCCAGATCATCGTAAAAGAAGGGTCTGAGATAGAAGCCATCAAAACCGGCGGCGAGTTTGATCTGTTACGTCGCGGAGTTGTTTTGCCGACGATCGACGAGATGGTCAATCTGACGACTATTTTGGGAACAGCAGTCAAGGGCCCCGAAATTCCGGCTAAAGAAATAAAGCCGAGCGAGATCCCGGCCGAACCTCAGACCGAGCAGCCGATTCGAAAAAAAGATGAAAAAGGCGGGCCGTCCGACCTCGAACCGACGAGTGAAAATCCGACGACAGAGCGGCCGAAACCATTAGTTTTGCTGACTGAGGAAGATGCAATATACGATGTAAACGCGATACCGTTGTATTTCCCGATGTCTTATTCGTTGGTAAAACCATACGTTCGCGGATTTGAAATGAACGGCCTCGACGCATCCGTCTTGACCGGTGTGAGCATTGATAGTAATTGGCAACCCAAACCGTAGCCGCGCGAATCGTATTCGCGACATTTTGAATCTCTGCCCAACTGATTTATTGTTTACGTGACCCGAACAGCTTTTTCGGGATTTGAACGACCATTTTCGGAGCTTGATCTATGGCCGCCTTGCATCTCAGACGATTTAAAACCCTCGTCCTACTGCTTGCGATCTCGTCGCTTATCAGCGGCTGCACGAGCTCGGCCAACAGCCGTTATTTCGGCAAGACCATCGCTCCGAAAGACAATGTTTTACGTTATATATCAGGATCAGAGCCCGAAACCCTCGACCCGCAGATCTCTTCCGGCCAGCCCGAAGCCCGTCTTTACATGGCGCTATTCGAAGGCCTAGTCGAATATGGCCCTAAGGATATGCAGCCGGTTCCGGCACTCGCAAAAAGCTGGGAGACTAGCCCTAAAGTCGATGAGTTTATCTTTCATCTCCGCGATAATGCGAAATGGAGCGACGGCACGCCAATCACAGCAAAAGATTTTGTTTACAGTTTCCGTCGAGGATTTGATCCGAAAACTATCTCATCTTCGACTGAGCTTGGATTCTTTATCCAATATGCCGAAGCATTTAAGAGCGGGTATGTATTTGTAAAAAAAGGCGATACGTTCCTGCTCGACAAAGACTTTGGCGGCGAGCAGCCCAAACCTGTAACACCTTTCGGCCCCGAAACTGAATTCAATAAATTCATTCATTCGCCCACGCGGCTCACGCTCGACGGCGATGAAAAGAAACGTGCAAAGCAGCTCGATGCTGATCCAAAGCTAAAAGCCGCCGTCACCGGTGCCGAATTCGTGCCGGTAAAAGCCGAAGATATTGGCATTGAGGCTATCGACAACAACACTCTGCGTATTTCATTAAAGCAATCAGCTCCGTTTTTTGTCGGACTGCTCGCACATCAATTTTTCCGCTTGGTTCCGCAGCAATCCATCGAAAAATGGGGCAAGGATTGGACTAGAAAAGAGCATATCGTCACGTGCGGGCCTTTTCGCATCAAGGATTATCGTCCGTATGACGCTCTCGTTCTCGAAAGAGACCCAAATTATTGGGACGCGGCAAATGTTCATCTAAACGGCATCGAGTTTTACCCGATCGAGGAAAACGCGACGATAATGAACCTCTATAAGGGCGGCGAGATCGACGCTTTTCTCAATCACACAGTGCTTACGTCTTGGATCGAAAATGTTCGTCAATATAAGGACGAATATCTCAATTTCCCTGAAAATGCCACCGCTTATTACAGCATGAACGTGACAAAGCCGCCGTTCAACGACCCGAAAGTGCGAAAAGCTTTTACGCTTGCGGTCGATCGGCAGGCCCTGTCAAATTTCCGTAAGGTGACAAAGCCGCTCTATGATCTGACACCGTCAGGCATTTTCCCCGAGTACGACAAGGCACGCGAAAAGGTCAGCGAAGATATCCGCAAGGAACGCGGCGTCACGCCTGAGGTTTGGGCAAAATACAACAAATTTGATCCTGAGCAAGCCAGGAAAACTCTTGGCGAGGCTGGATTCCCGGTTCAGAAAAATGGTGACAGCTACTCTTGTCCAAACTTTCCGACAGATACTGTTTCGTTGACGTTCAACACAAATGAGAACAATAAAGCGATCGCCGAATTTGTTCAGGCCCAGTGGAAACAAAACCTCGGCGTCACGGTACCGCTCAAGAGCCAGGAGTTTAAAACTTTCCTGAAAGACCGGCATGACGTCCAATATATAGGTTTTGCTCAGAGCCTCTGGTCGGGTGATTATATGGATCCGTACACGTTTTTGGGTCTCCATTACGGCTATCCAAATAACGGCGACACCGGATTTAATGACCCGAAATACAACAAGATGCTCGACGAAGCCAATGCTGAGCTTGACGCACAAAAGCGTTTTGAAATGCTCGCCCGCGCCGAATTTTATTTGATGGAGCAGCAGCCATCAGTGCCGCTTACGATCAACGCGACCAATTGGATGAAAAAGCCTTACGTTAAGGGCATGTATCCAAATCCCGGCACTCTGTTCCCTTGGAAATTTGTCTATATCGAAACCGATCCGGCGAAATGGGATCACGACGTCGAAAACATAATGACCGACCTCGACTCACAGGTCGAGAAACAATTGCAGGAGTTGACCAGTACGCAAAAGGCCGCCAAGTAGCCGCGAGAAAAGATGCTTAGTTTCATCATCCGCAGATTGCTGATAATTATCCCGATGGCGTTGCTCGTCGTGACGCTCACGTGGGGACTCGTGCGTATTGCGCCCGGTAATTTCTACTCCGGCGAAAAGAAGCTGCCTGCCGCTGTCGAAGCTCAGATACGCCAAAAATACGGCCTCGACAAGCCTTGGTACGAACAATACGGAATGATGATGTCTAACATCGTCCGCGGTGATTTTGGCGATTCGCTCAAATATCAGGGACAGTCTGTCAACGAGATCATTCGCCGCCATTTACCTTATTCGGCGGTCATTGGACTGCTCGGTTATCTTCTGGCACTGGCTCTCGGATTGACTGCGGGAACTATTGCGGCGTTGAAGCAAAACTCAGGTTTTGATTACGGCTCGATGTCGCTCGCTATGCTTGGTCTTTCGGTTCCAAATTTTGTTTTGGGCCCACTCTTTGTATTAATGTTTTCGTTCTGGTTTTATTTGCTGCCTCCGGCTCGCTGGGGCGGTATAACGTCGATCATCCTGCCGGTTTGTACATTATCAGCGATCTACGCCGCATACATTGCACGCCTGACGCGAGCGGGAATGCTCGAGGTTATGAGGTCCGATTATATCTGCACTGCTCGGGCAAAGGGCCTTGATGAGAAAACCGTGTTGTTGCGTCACGCGATACGCGGCGGCTTGATTCCCGTGATTTCGTTTACAGGCCCGGCACTCGCGGCACTGCTTGCGGGAACCGTCGTCGTCGAAAAAGTTTTTGCAATTCCTGGGCTCGGCAACATCTTTATCCAGGCGGTATTGAATCGAGACGAGCCGCTAATACTTGGCATCGTCGCATTTTTGTCGATCCTGATAATGATCTTTAACTTGGTGGTTGACGTCGCCTACGGATTTTTAGATCCGCGAATTCGTTACGAATAGTTTTTATGGCCGAAAATATTGAGATCATCAAAGGTGCCTCGCTATGGCGTGATGCGTGGAAACGGCTCTTGCGAAACAAGCTTGCCGTTTTCGGCATGATCGTGCTCGCGATAATGGTCGTCGCGGTCGCTATCGGTCCCGCGATCATCAAATGGACGACCGGTTACACCTACGACCTCATCCCGACTGACAGCGATCTCGTCAAAGCGATGGCTCCGTCGTTAAAGCACCTAATGGGAACCGACGACGCCGGCCGCGACATCTTTGCACGCGTGCTGCAGGGCGGCCGCATCTCGCTGATGGTCGGAGTTATCTCGACAACTGTCTCACTCATTATCGGTGTTTCGTACGGAGCAACTGCAGGATATCTCGGCGGTAGGATCGACAATTTGATGATGCGTTTCGTCGATATTCTCTACTCGATCCCGTATATCTTGATCGTCATTGTGCTGCTGTCAGTTTTTGGCGGCCCAAGCACGCCTGAGTGGATTAAGTGGCTTTCGACGACGCTCGGTGGTGCGGGCAATCAAGGCTTGAGCCAGATATTTCTGTTATTTTTTGCACTCGGATTGGTTTCGTGGCTGACGATGGCTCGCGTTGTTCGCGGGCAGATATTGTCGCTCAAAAATCAAGAATTTGTGCTAGCAGCAAAAGCGACAGGCGTTTCGACATTCGGCATTATTTTTAGACATCTCGTGCCAAACGCTCTCGGCCCTGTGATCGTCTATGCGACATTGACTGTGCCAAGCGTAATGCTTACCGAGGCATTTCTTTCGTTTCTAGGGCTAGGCGTGCAGGCTCCGTTTGCATCGTGGGGTAGCCTTGCTTCTGACGGTATCAAAAACATCGCGATATTCCCTTGGCAACTCATCTTTCCGGGTGTGACGATGGCTCTCACGCTGTTTTCATTAAACTTTTTAGGCGATGGTCTGCGTGATGCTCTGGACCCGCAGACGAGAAAATTTTAGGAGATTATTGATAGTGCGAGAAGTAGTTACTGTTTTGGCGGCAACTTTGTTCATAACCGCCATTGGATACGGACAATCGAAACAAAAGCTGACACCGATGCCCGCAAAATCGGGCCTAAACGTCATCAAAGAAGGTGCCGGTATCGAGGGCATTAAAGTCGGCAAATCGACATCCAAAGACGTCATTAAAAAATTTGGCAAAGTATATCGTTGGGAGATCAATAAAAAATACTCGTATCAGATGACATACGACAAAGCCGGAGTTTCATTTTATTTTTGCCAGACAGACAAAACTGAGGAGATATTTCTCATTGAAATTAAGTCGCCCTATAAAGGCAAGACGAGCAAAGGCATCGTCCTCGGCGGTTCGACAAAAGAGGAAACCGAAAAGAAATACGGCAAGGCGAAAAGCGGCTTAGAATATCCGGGCATAAATTTTTACTACAACAAGTACGGCAAGCGAAACGTAATTAGTGAGATCGACATCCTGGAAACATCGGGCTTGAGGCAATGCAAAGAGCGTAAATAGCGATTGGATGATGAACACACTTTTGAAAATCAATAATCACAAGGGAGTTTTTATCTGTGTGTTTTTGTTATTGGGCAGCCTGACCTGTTTTGGACAGAAAACAAAGTTGGTTCGTGATGGAAGGTCCATTGGTGCGATTAAAATAGGCACCTCCACAGAATCTAACGTGATCGAGAATTATGGGTCACAATACCGATTGGTAGATCACCAGAAATATTCTAACGAAATGATTTACGAGAAAACTGGGCTAAGTTTTTATTATTGTTATAACGATCCGAAAAAAGAGATTTTTTTGGTTAATATGACTTTGCCGTATCGAGCTAAAACATCAAAAGGAATCATTCTTGGTAAAAGTACGCTTGAGGATGTTTTTAGTGTGTATGGTTCATCCTTGGAATCCACGGCTGGTTTCTCGTATCCAGGCATTTCATTTTACGTTGCGGAATCCAAGGTGAAATGGACGGACGATAAAAAACAAACTCTACCAGCGAATGTGACTAAACCGCTCACAGGAGCCTTTGTTTTAGACGCCAATAGTTCTATGCAGAGCTCGCAGGTCGTATTTAAGTCAACTTCTCAGGATAAGCGGCGATACGCAGAGGAACTCAGGAATCTGAAAAAGCAAAAAATTAGCTCGATCACATTATTCGAAAGGAATGGTTTGCGACAGTGTCATGTTCGCTATGCAAAATAATGGCCAATACTAACGGCACAATTATATCGGTCGATGGCCTCAAGACCTATTTTCATACCGAGGACGGCGTCGTCAAGGCAGTTGACGGCATCACGTTCGAATTGAAAAAGGGCGAGACGCTTGGCATCGTCGGCGAATCGGGCAGTGGCAAATCCGTGTCTAATTTGTCGATCATGCATCTCATACCGGAACCTCCGGGCGAGATCGTCGCGGGCGAGGTAATCTTCGACGGTATTGATGTTCGTGCCCTGCCAATCGACGAGGTTCGTAAGATCCGCGGCCGCCGGATCGCGATGATCTTTCAGGACCCGATGACCTCGCTCAATCCGTTCCTGAAGATCTCAAAACAGTTGATGGAGGTGACGCAGCTTCACCTCGGTCACAACAAAAAGCAGGCTCGCGAACACGCGATCAAGATGCTCAAGCTCGTCGGCATTTCCGACGCCGAAGATCGTATCGACAGTTATCCGCACGAGTTTTCCGGCGGCATGCGCCAGCGTGTGATGATCGCAATGGCGCTGAGCTGCGACCCGGAATTGCTGATCGCTGACGAGCCGACGACCGCTCTGGATGTGACCATTCAGGCACAGATCCTCGAGCTTATCAAAGATTTGAAGGCTCGTATGGGCACGAGCGTCATACTCATCACACACGACCTTGGCGTGGTCGCTGGGATGACCGACAAGATCATAGTGATGTATGCCGGCAAGGTTTTCGAGCAGGCACCGACTAGAAAATTATTCTCGACACCTGCAAATCCTTATACAAAAGGCTTGTTAAAGAGCGTTCCCGATCCTGCTCACGAACAGGGCAAAGAACTATATCAGATTCCCGGCTTGCCGCCGGATGTGGCTCATCTGCCGCCAGGTTGCCCGTTTGCCCCGCGTTGTGACCGTGCCGAAGACATATGCCATGCAGAGTTTCCGCCGTTTGTGCAGATAAACGAAGGCCACCATTCGTTGTGTCATTTTGCGAATGAAGTCTATGCAGAATCGAAAGCGAGTTTAGAACAAAAATGAAAAACGTCACGATAATTTTGCTTGTTTTGGCTGCGGTTGTTCTTAGCTGCAAGTTGCCTGATTCACTGACCGGCAAAAGTTCGAGTGATACAAGCAATTCGTCCAATTCAGCAAGCACGTCAAAACCAGTGACTTCTGGTCCGGCCACATCGAGCGGCGACCCGAAAGCAGACATTGTGGCGGCATCGAAAAAATTCATCGACTTGCCCTCATTTACCGCTAATATGGACGGCACGGGTACCGCCGATTTTCACACTAAGGTCGAATATATTTCACCCGACCGCTATCACATCACGCAGGGCGGCAACAAGATGGAGACGATCATCGTCGGGAAAGATACGTATATGAATACAGGCGGCACGTGGCGTAAATTCCCCGTCGATGTCGGCAGTATGATCCCTAATCTGCGGGAATCATACACCGAAGAAGGCCTTAAGACACTCTCCGATGTGAAATATGTCGGCGAAGAAACGCTTGACGGCAGATCGGCACTCGTTTACACCTATACGAGCACATCGCCGAAAATCAAAACTCCGTTCACCTCAAAAATGTGGGTCGGAAAGGACAGCGGATTACCGCTAAAAGCCGTCATCGATTACACAGGCATTGACCTCAAACAAATGGTGATCGTTTACGACACAGAAACGCCTGTAAAGATCGAAGCACCGATCGGGAAATAGCCGAATATGAGCGAGCAAGAAACACTGATCTCT
The DNA here is from genome assembly GCA_043757775.1 of Chloracidobacterium sp. Taxonomy (GTDB): domain Bacteria; phylum Acidobacteriota; class Blastocatellia; order Pyrinomonadales; family Pyrinomonadaceae; genus OLB17. The sequence goes on from JAYVOS010000086.1 coordinate 17,605, forward strand.
CTGCAAGACCTCAAGGTCCATTACCGCTCCAGCGGCGGGCTTTTTAGTGCGGCAAAACAGGTGCGTGCAGTTGACGGTGTGTCGCTCGATATCAAACGCGGCGAGACGCTCGGGCTCGTCGGCGAATCGGGTTGCGGCAAATCGACGCTTGGCAAAGCAATTCTCCGTCTGACCGAGCCGACCGGCGGCAAAGTTCTCTACAACGGCAAAGATCTCGCCAGCCTGCCAAAATCCGCGATGCGCGACCAGCGTAAAGACCTGCAGATGATATTCCAAGACCCTTACGCGTCGCTTAATCCGCGTATGACGGTCGGTAATATCATCGGCGAACCGATCCGCACATTTGGCCTTGCAAAAGGCTCGGTCGATGCCCGCGTGCAGGAATTGATGGAGACCGTCGGCCTCAGCCGCCGCTTTATCAAACGCTATCCGCACGAATTTTCCGGCGGCCAACGCCAGCGTATCGGCATTGCCAGGGCTCTTGCGGTCGATCCCGAATTTATCGTCGCCGACGAACCGATCTCCGCCCTCGACGTGTCGATCCAAGCTCAGATAATGAATCTGATGGAGCGTCTTCAGGCTGAAAAAAATCTAACGTATCTTTTCATCTCGCACGACCTGCGGGCTGTCCGGCATCTGTCAGATCGCGTCGCCGTTATGTATCTCGGTCGCATCGTTGAGCTTGCCGATGGCAAGGAAATTTACCGCGATCCGTTGATGCCTTACACGAAAGCTCTTATTTCAGCGGTGCCCGTGCCCGATCCCGAGATCGAGGCAAAACGCGAGCGTATCATCCTTACCGGCGATGTTCCCTCACCGATCAATCCGCCGTCAGGCTGCCATTTTCATACACGATGTTCGTATGCTATCGATGCCTGCTCCTCTCAAGTGCCGCAGCTCGTCGAGATCAAACCGCGACATTTTGCCGCCTGCATCCGCATCAACTCCGAGCATCCAAATATCGACAAAAATGTATCTGCAGGACTCGGGGCGATCGGAAACTAGCGCCCTTGTAAAAAGGTTGAATCGTTTTTAAGACACTAGAGTTGTCTTTCGGCGTTCAAGGCGTTCATTTGTTCAAGCCTGAACATGAACATTATCGAAAATAGGCTGCAAGACAATTTAAAAAATCCGGCAGCCTGTTTTGTTTTTAGATAACGATCAATTAAAAGGTCGCCGGTCTCGCAGCTTCTCCGGCTTCGGCGTTTCGCAGCCCTTTGATCTTGTTATGGGCAGCTAAAATAGCTTGCGATTGCTGACGCAAAACGTCAGCGATATTTGCAGGCAAGTTTCCTTTTAAGGCATCGGAATATGCGTCCTTGGCATAGTCTTCACCTCTTTCGCACTCATTCAGAATGGCTTCCTCGTCTTTGCCGGTGACAAGCGATTTTATGTCGATCCATCCGCGATGTACCGCCGCCGCTATGGTTCCCGATGATTCCGGGTCGCCGCCCAGGTTCTTGACGAGTCCCTGCAGCACGCCTGTAAATTCCGAACGCTGCTGAGAAAACTCATAAAAGACCGTCTTTAACTCCGATCGTTCGATGCCCTCTGCTGCGGTTTTGAATCCATCTTGTCCGTCCTTACAGGTTTCGATAAGGTCATTGAGTGTCGATATGACACTTTCATTCGATTCGGTCGTTGACGATGAGACTGGGGTCGCATCAGCTGCCATTGGTTGTGTTGCTTCGTAATCGTTGATCATATTATTTCCTCCGTGATAATCGCAAAAAAACCTTCATTATTTTGAGATCTTATCCGCGCTTTTTCGAGTACACGGTTTTGCGTACCATTCACGCCGTTTTATCTATCTCAAATGTGAGAATATCGGGCATAGGAAATTTTGAATGTACGTTGCCGAACATATAGGGATATTTGGCATTATTTAAGCGATGATTTTAGTGAAATAAAGCTTCCATTAGCCGTTTTAGCTGTTACATATGAAATTGTATTGATCCCTTACCGATAGACAAACACGGCGGACGATGCATTGATTTAGATATTTGATGAGTATTCAGGACGACATTCCAGAGAAGACATTATTGGACCAACTCGCCGATGAGAGCGGGTTGGCGATAGCTGTCGTTGATGATAAAGGACAAGAAATATCGGTTTCGAATAACAATTCGATTTGCCGTAACCTAAATCCGGGAGGCAAATTTACCGGCAAATGTGCAGCATTTTGCGGAACTGCTCTCGAAGAAGCCATAGAGGTCGGCGGTCCCGTATCTTTTACCTGTCACGCCGGGCTCGAATGCCGTGCGGTGCCTATACGCCAAGCTGATAAGAATTTCGTCGCTATAGTCGGCCGGACGTTCGTCAAAGCTGAAAATTATCGCCGTGCCACGACACGTGCGATCTCTGGCGACTGGAGCAGTTTTGCACCGGCTGAGTTTTTTGAAAACATTCTGCTCAGTAATTCCATCGAATTGGTTGAAAAGACGGCTGAGAAATTAGCTGCCTCAGTTCCAAAACTTATCGAGCCGGTTACCGAACTGGAAGCCGAAGCGATCGCTGTGACCGAACCTGATATAACTAAGGTTCTGGCTGAACCGATACAGGAAGAGGCCAAGAATACTGTCGATAAATTTAATCGCGAAATTCTCAACAAAGATAATGCCGACACTGTAGAACCGGCGAAAGAAGTAGTTGTCGAGCCGTTGATCGAGACCAAACCGGAGCCAACACCTGCCGACCAAAAGCCGGAGCCTACTGAAAAAGCTGCTTCGGAAGCAAGAGCTTGGCGTGCATTTTTCGGCTCGTTGCTAAAAACGGACTATCCAAAAGCTGCGGATTCGATACTCCAATTTCTCGCCCATCATTACAGCTTTAAATCACTCGTATGGCTGGAAAAGATTAACGGGCGGCTGGAAAATACGATTACCTTTGGCGAAATGAAAGGACGTAAAGTCCGTCTCGGCATTGCTGCAGACGACCCGCGTCTTGTCGCAGCGTCACAAAACGAAATGCCGCTTGAGCTTGGCGAAAAGCAGCATGGCGACGAAAAACGGACCATGCATCTCTTCCCGATCGGTGTGGGCGGTGAGATATCAGCCGCTATCGCGACGCTCGACCCGATCAAACCGGAGACCGTAAAAAAACACATCGCCCGCATCTGCCACTCGATCGCTCCGCAACTCGAAATACTGCGTCTTCGCAGCGAAGCCGCCAGCCGCGAGCTAGTGGGCGGTGCGGTGCAGCGGTTTAGCGAGAGCATCAAGACCATCGACGATGATGATTTCTGGCTCAAACTGACGCAAAATGCCGCCGAGATGCTACAGGCCGAACGCGCATCGCTGCTTGTTTTCGATGATCGTGCTGACGCTCTTAATATCAAAGCTCTCATCGGATCACGCAGCCAATTTAATGCGAACGAAGAGGTCGGCTCACGTGTCGCCAAGATTGTATTTGACCGCAACGAGGCCGTTGCAATTGCCGACGTTGCCACGACAGGCCTCTCACCCGTAGGTGCCGAGCGTAATTACAAAACACGCTCGTTTATGAGCTGCCCGGTAGATATCGGCGGGCGGGCGATAGGCGTCATGAGCTTTACTGACCGGGCGTTAGGCAAACCTTTTGACAGGGCATCGTTGGAATTGTTTCAGTCGATCTCGCCGCAGCTCGCCGTCGCCATAGATCGTGCGACTCTCAAAGAAAAAGCGGGGACCTTCGAGCAGCTTTCAGTTACTGACGCTCTGACTGGTCTGCTCAATCGACGCTACATCGAAGAACGCCTAATGGAAGAGACCAAGCGATCAAACCGTCACGGTTTTCCGATGAGTTTTATGATGCTCGATGTCGATCAGTTCAAATCTTATAACGACAGTTTTGGGCATCCCGCCGGTGACGAGGCTCTAAAGATCGTCGGCAGCGTTATACGCGACACTCTACGCGGAGCTGACGTTGCGGCTAGATTTGGCGGCGAAGAATTTGCCATTTTGCTGCCGCAAACCATCGCCGAAGAGGCTATCACAATTGCCGAACGCATCCGTAGCAACATCGAGGAGACCGATTTTCCGCATCGGCGTGTAACATTGAGTATTGGCGTTGCCAGCTGTTCGGCGGAACTTTGCTCGGCTAAGAATATTGTGTCGGCGGCCGATAAAGCACTATATGGTGCAAAGCACGGCGGACGTAACCGCGTGCGGTCCTTCGAGGAAATGAACGGCATCCAAAACTTATAAGTAAGAGATGAAACGAGTTGTCAAAAACCAGATATTTGCATCATGCGATCCGAGCGAATTCGTCGGACGAACGGCGGAGCTTGAGCGTCTGCTCAGTCACGCCGCTGGCGAGAGTAACTCTAACGGCCTCGTCGTGCTTGCCGCACCAAACTCCGGCACGTCCGAATTATTGCGTCAGGCATACGACCGTTTGTTTCTCGATCAGACAGATGTCATTCCGTTCTATTTTGAGATCAGGTTAAGCGATGGAAATGTCCGCAATACGGCCGTCCGTTTTCTTCGTGAATTTCTGCTCCAGACGGTCGCTTTCCGTCGCCGCGATAGAAATATACTTGATTCGTCGCCAGAGATCTGCGAGATCGCCGAGTTAGCCATCCCGGCAGACGGATATTGGATCGATCGCCTGACCGAAACATGTCACAGCGAGAGCAAACTCAACGATGATCGTTCGTTTGTCAAAAACTGCCTCAGTGCTCCGCTCCGAGCTGCGGGTAAAAATGCACGCAGTTTTGTAATGATCGACGGCCTGCACGTTGCCGCCAAATTGTGCGGCGGCGAGACGTTTATCGAGGATGTGAATAGCATTTTTAGCCGTGCATCAATACCCGTTGTTTTTGCGGGGCTCCGGCGCTTCCTTTTTGCAAAAACTAATTTCGACACTCTTAACGTCGATAAGCTTTCAATTGCCGATGCCAGCAAACTCATCGAGAGTCTTTCTGCAAAAAAAGGGGTCGCGATCAACGACCAGACTCGCGACCTGATCGCTGTCCAACTCGATGGTAACGTCGGAACGATCACCGATCTGTTTACCTCGGCATCAGAGAAAGGCGCAGCTCTCGACAGCTTTGAGCAGGTGCAAAAGGTTTACACAGACGAACTCTTTGGCGGGCGTATCGGTAGGTATTTGGACACGATACTCGACGGCGTTACACCGGATGCCGAGACGCGAATTAGTATTTTGCGTCTTCTGGCCGAGAATCTCCAAACCGTCGAGGGTAACATACCGCTCACTTACTGGAAAAAACATACTGGCCAAAAAGGAGCTGAGCTAAACACGACACTTAACGACCTCAATTACAACGAGATCATCAATATCGAGTCCGGGGCTTTAAAATTCGACACGACCGACTCCGTCATCGGAGACTATGTTACCGGACGGGCGAGGCTTGAGATCAATGGCGAATCTCGTGCATTGGTCGTCGGCGAAACTCTAGCAGCTAATGTCCGCCGTGCCCCGATGCTGATGGCTAGTGTTTATCGGCAGCATTCGGCTATCGGATTGCGGAGTATTTTGCAAGCCTTTGACGGCCGTCAGATCTCGCCTACATTGATCGACTACGGCAAATTTCAGGCCGAGCTAAAAGGTGCAGGCGACGATAAGATCCTCAAATCTGCCAAAGAAGATAATGATAAGATCGCTCTGCCTCAGATTGTTTACACGGCAGATGCTGCAGCTTTCTATCCTGCACTGACAGAGCTAGCCGGAGCCGGACGCTCCGCAGTTGCACTCGGATTTGAAAGCGAAGGTAATGAGATTGCCGTGATCGCTGCCGAGATAGACTCCAAGCTCGAAGCAACTCTAGAGCTTGCCGAATTTTGGTGCGACCGTCTGGAGATGGCAGCAGTCCATTGTAATTTTGCCAATTATAAATTGTGGCTCATCGCTCCCGAAGGCTTTACGCCCGACGCTCTTGAGGCTCTCAAGTCGCGAAATGCATACGGCTCTAGCCGAAAGCAGGCAGTGTTGCTCGCACAGATCTTGAATGCCGACGTTGCCGTAACCGAACCGGCAAATACCGACGAATACGAGATCACTATTCCGATGGGTGAGGATACCGAAATGATCGCCGCCCACACCATCGAGGATATTGCCAAACGGCACAATTTCCCTGCAAAGGCGATAAACCAGATCAAGACGGCTCTCGTTGAGGCGTGCATCAACGCCACAGAACATAGCCTAAGTCCCGACCGTAAGATCTATCAGAAATTTGTTGTTGACGATGAAAAGATCGTCATCACCATCGCCAATCGAGGCTTGCGTCTCGTCGATAAAAATGCGGTCGAGGTCACGCCTAACGAAGGCCGGCGCGGTTGGGGTCTCAAACTCATGAAAGGCCTAATGGACGATGTCCGCATCGAGCAATCAGACGACGGCACACGCATCACGATGACCAAATTCATCAGGCCCACCACCTAAAGTAATTTCTTTATATTTTTATGGTTATTATGCTATAACTGATTCGAATTACTAGTATAAGTAATTCATATTGTGTGCATCGTAGATTCATTTATGCCCATCTTATCAAGTGTCCTGTTCACAGGGCTATGAGGTGGTAAATCCAAAATTTTGGACATTTACGTGTAAAATGTGTTATGCTAATCATGGTTGCTTTCTGGTGCCGCGAAAGCCAACCAGTCACATCAGACGAAAACCCCGGCCAATGACAAGATCATTAACAAAAACAACTAATTGGATAATTGTCGCCGCTTTTATCGCAGCATCGGCAGTTATTAGTTTCGGGCAAGCTCCGCCGCTGCTTCAGGACATCAAGGTCCAGACAAATACTTATCCCGCGCAGCCATCGGCTACGCCTCTGGTGCAGAAAACTGGAAGCTCTTCGCCCGCTCCTGTCGCTGCAAACAGCATCCGAACTTTGTTTCCCGCATTGGCAAATGTTGAGATACCCGGCTATGCCGGTGTGCTGGTCGAGTCTTTGGACGGCAATGTAGTCCTCGAAAGCAATCCCGGAATGCTTTTCAACCCCGCGTCGAACGTAAAGGTCGCTACTGCTTATGCCGTGCTGAAAACATTCGGCCCGGAGTTTCGCTTTGCAACAAATATTTACACCGACGGAGCTATCGGCGCGAATACAGGCACATTAAACGGGAATCTTTACATATCCGGCAAAGACCCTGTTTTTAACGCCGAACATGCCGTCGCTATCGCAAATGAATTGAACCGGATGGGCATCCGTTCGGTATCCGGCGACCTGATCGTGACGGATAATTTCGCGATGAATTACTCGGGTTCAGCTTGGGTTTCTGCCCAATCACTGTTTGCGACAATGGACGCCGCCAAGCGAACTCCGGCATCGACACGCAGTTGGCTCAACTTTCTTTCCTACTCTGGCAAATACGGACAAGTACTGGGTGTTCCCAGCGTCTCGTTCACGGGCACGGTTTATGTGCAGGCGATACCGAGCAGTCTTCATCTGTTGTTTACACACGAATCGACGCAGATCCGCGAGATCATCAAAGCGACACTTTGCTACTCAAACAACTTTCTTGCCGAACGTCTCGGCGATATGCTCGGCGGCCCGTATGCGGTTGCTCGCGTAGTGCAATTGAATGCAGGCATTCAGCCCAATGAATTTTCTATTCAGACATCTAGTGGTCTCGGCTACAATCGCGTCACGCCAAACGCAATGATGCGTCTGATGCACGTTTTACGTGACGATCTGGCTCGTTACAAGATGACCTTTGCCGATATTATGCCTGTCGCAGGTGTCGATAAAGGCACACTCGTAGGCAGATTTGGCGATGATTTTTCACGCGGAAGCGTCGTCGGCAAAACCGGCACGCTCGGCAACACCGACGCCGGTGTGAGTGCCCTGTCCGGTGAGATCAATACACGTAACGGCAAATATCTCTTTGTGATATTTAACCAACGGGGCAGCGTCGCCAGGTTTCGTGCGTTTCAAAATTCATTCGTGTCGCTCGTGCAGGGTCAGTTTGGCGGTGCTCTACCGATGACATACGACCCGCTGCCGCTCGAAACGCGGCTCGCACATTCTAGGATCAGCTATCCTAACGGACGTGCTAATAGCAACGAATAATATTAAGTTAGATCAAATTTTTCAAAGGAAGCATTATCAGTGCTTCCTTTTTTCTTTTACGCACTCGTGAGATAATTTCGGCTTATTAGATGCTTAGAAAAGCTTATTAAATGAATCAGCCCGCAACCGACCAACCCTTGAACGAATCGCCCGAATCGATAGCAGAATTGCCATCCGAGGAGATCATCTCCGGCGGCGATAAACCCACCAAAACCAAACAGACGAGCGTCGCACGGTCTGCTGGTATCGTGTCGATAGCGGTAATGTTTTCGCGTCTGCTGGGGCTTTTGCGAGAGATGATCTTTGCCAGATATTTTGGCGCGGGGTTTTTGACCGACGCATATGTCGTGGCGTTTCGCATACCGAACGTGCTTCGAGACCTGTTTGCCGAGGGTGCATTATCAGTCGCTTTCGTAAAGGTTTTTACAGACGTTCAGGTCAATAAGGGTGAGAAAGAGGCGTGGCGGCTGGCAAGCATGATCTTCAATCTTCTGGCCGTCGTCCTAAGTTTCATCTGCATCGTCGGCATTATTTTCTCTCGGCAGTTCGTCAATCTGATAGCTGACGGATTTTCACCTGAAAAGGCGGCTCTCGCGACTACGCTAACACAAATAATGTTTCCGTTCATATTGCTCGTCGCACTAGCGGCGGTAGCGATGGGCGTACTCAATACAAAAGGCATTTTTGGTATTCCGGCGTCGGCATCGACCGTATTTAATGTTGTGTCGATAATATTCGGACTAGGCCTCGCATACTACCTGAGCGGCGGCGGTTGGTTAAACTCCGGCGACAAAAATGCGGTTCCCGATTCGCCGTCACAGTGGGCGATAATCGGTATGTCGATAGGCACGCTGATAGGCGGAGGTGCGCAGCTGTTGATGCAGCTGCCGTCACTTTTTAAGGTCGGTTTTCGATTTACGCCGCTGCTGAGCTTTGCCGACGAAGGCGTGCGCCGTGTCATAGCTCTAATGACGCCCGCGATCCTCGGTACATCCGCCGTGCAGATCAACGTCCTTATAAATACTTATTTCGTTTCTCAGATCGAGGGAGCCCAGGGCTGGCTCAACTTCGCATTTCGCCTGATGCAATTCCCTATCGGCCTGTTTGGCGTCGCGGTCGGCACGGCGGCGATCCCCGTATTGTCGCGGCTAGCAAGCGAAGGTAAGACCAAAGAATTTCGCGACACGATCTCGTCGTCCTTAAATCTTGTGTTTCTAATGACGCTGCCCTCCGCTTGCGGATTGATCGTGCTGGGCGAACCGATAATCAGGCTGATATACGAACGCGGTAAATTTGACGCGACTGCGACCAGCATGACATCGATCGCCCTCGTCGGCTACTCGGTCGGACTGACGGGTTACGCCGGGATCAAGATATTGTCGCCTGCGTTTTACGCGATGAACGACGCCAAAACGCCGATGATAATCGCTCTCGTTTCCATAGTCGTCAATTTCGCGGGCGGCTATTTCTTGCGGGATTGGCTGTCAAATTACGGAGTGACACCCGAAACTCCGCATGGCTACGGCCATGTGGGCGTCGCACTGGCAACGTCCATCGTCGCTCTCGTAAACTTTTTCGCCCTTGCTATCTATATGCGAAAGCGAATAAAACGCCTGAACGGACGCGACGTTCTGCTGTCATTCTTAAAGATCGCAGGTGCGTCCACAGTGCTGTCGGCGGTGTGTTACGCCAGCTATCATTTTCTATTTAACCGTTACGGGACAACGACTTTTACCATTAAATTGGTCGAGGCATTTGTGCCGATAGCACTCGGTGGAATAGCGTTTATTGTTGCGGCAAAACTATTAAAAGTATTAGAATTGGAGCAGCTTTTTGGCGTGATGCGACGTAAATTAGGCAGATGATAAAACCATTTAACAACATCACACCAACTATCGATCCGACCGTTTACATCGCTGATGACGCGGTAATCATTGGCGATGTCGAGATCGGCGAAGACGCAAACATTTGGTTCGGCTCCGTCATTCGCGGCGATGTCAGCTATATTCGCATCGGTGCCCGCACAAACATCCAGGACATGACGATGATCCACGTCAGCTCGGATTTTGGCCCGACGATCGTCGGCGAAGAAGTGACCGTCGGCCATCGCGTCACTCTCCACGGCTGTCACGTCAAACGACAATGTCTGATCGGTATGGGAGCTACAGTAATGGATCATGCCCGGATCGGCGAACAGACAATCATCGGAGCCGGTTCGCTCGTCTCGCCGGGAACGATCATTCCGCCCCGAGTGCTCGCACTTGGTTCGCCCGCCCGCGTCAAACGTGACCTGACCAAAGACGAACTCGCGTATCTAGACAAATCGTGGCGAAACTATGTTGAACTCAAACAACTTTATAGTTGAACATTGAATCAGAAATATTTTTGCCACGAATGTCTCGAATAACACGAATTTTTTTGAATTCTTATTCGTGCCATTCGTGTAATTCGTGGCTAAATCCCTCTTCCGCTCTGCGTCTCCGCGACTCTGCGGTAAACTAATGCTTATGGCAAGTACCAACCCAGCACGCGGAATGCGCGATTTTCTTCCTGCGGATGTCCGTAAGCGCAACTACGTCATCAACATTATCAAAGAGGTTTACGAAAGCTACGGTTTTGAGCCGCTTGAGACTCCGTCCGTCGAAAACATTGAAACCCTGATGGGCAAATACGGCGACGAGGGCAATCAGCTTGTTTTCAAAATATTCAAACGCGGAGCAAAGTTAGCAGAAGTTACAGAGTTAACAGAGTTGCAGAGCAAGAAAGGTTCTTCTGACTCTGCAACTCTGCAACCCTGCAACTCTGAAAACTCTCTTGCCGATCTGGCTTTGCGCTACGACCTAACAGTGCCGCTTGCACGCGTCGTCGCCAATAACAAAAACAACCTGCCAAAGTTTTTCAAACGCTATCAGATACAGCCCGTATGGCGAGCGGACCGTCCTGCTCGCGGGCGTTTTCGCGAGTTTTATCAGTGTGATGTAGATGCTATCGGATCTAGCTCGATGTTGATCGAAGGCGAGTTAATGTCGGCTGTCAGCGACATTCTCAAGCGACTAGGCTTTACCGATTTCACGATCAGGATCAATCATCGCCAAGTACTGACCGACATTCTCGACACCGCCGGAGTTCCCGACGAATTACATACCGACGCACTCGTCGCGATCGACAAGCTAGATAAAATTGGAGCCGAAGGCGTTACAAAAGAATTGGATGAACGGGGCATTTCCGATGAAGCCTCGACTATGCTGATGGAGATCTTTGCGAAGACACAGGAGATTCTAAATCAAGAGAAAGACATAAACCGCACGATCGTCGCTAACCTTATCAACATCGTCAGCAACGAGACTCTCACCGAGCTCGGTCAGATACTGAAATTCGCAGACAAAGCCCCGATCCTCATCGACCCTAGCCTCGCCCGCGGACTGTCGTATTACACAGGAGCGATAATGGAGATCAATGTGCCCGACCTCGCCGGTTCGCTCGGCGGCGGCGGGCGGTATGACGGGCTGATCGGGATGTTTGGGAAGGAGCAGATCCCGGCGTGCGGTTTTTCGCTTGGCCTCGAACGCATTCTCGTCGTAATGGAAGAACGCGGGATGTTCCCGCCCGAGATCGCCGCGTCACACGCTGCCGATGTAATGGTTACGATCTGGAATGAGGAAGCTATTCCCGCCTCGCTCAAACTCGCAGCCGAGCTTCGTGCCGCAGGCGTCCGCGTCACCGTCTATCCCGAAGCCGACAAGCTCGGCAAGCAGTTCAAATACGCTGACGCGATAGGCGTTCCCTTCGTCTGCGTCCTGGGCGATGACGAGATTAAATCCGGCAAGGTCAAGCTAAAAAATATGAAAACGGGTGAAGAAAAGATACTCGCCGCCCGCGATATTGCATCAAATATGAAATGACTAATATTTTCAAACACTCATTAATCCTCGTAGTCGCACTCCTTTTTACGTGGAGCATTACAGACGCCCAGACCGTCGCAAGTTCGAAAGATCTGCCTAATTTTTACAAGGTCAACGAAAACCTATATCGCGGTGGGCAACCGACCGAAGCCGGCATCAATGAGCTAAAAAAAATAGGTGTCAAAACTGTGATCGACCTTCGCGATAACGACGACCGGGCTCGAAAAGAAGAGTCATGGGCAAAAGCCGCCGGGCTGCGATTTGTAAATATCCCTTTGAGCAATTGGTTCAGCCCCCATAACGAAGATATTAAGAACATCTTGAGTGAGATCGACCGCAAGGGAGATACGCCGGTCTATATCCATTGCAAACGCGGATCTGACCGCACAGGCACCGTCGTTGCCGTCTATCGCATCACGCACGATAATTGGACCGACAAGCAGGCAAACACCGAAGCGAAAAAATTTGGCTTTGGCTGGTGGCAGATCTGGATGAAACATTACATCAACGATTATTACGACGATTACACCCAGACACACTAAAAGAGTGGATTTAATGTTCACGTTCACGCGTGAATGCGTGAACACTGTGAACGCCGTGAACATATGTCGATCAAATTTATTGGCAATTACCATGCCGACGCCGTTCAGTCGTTTCGTAATTACAAAAAGATGGCCGAGCGTGCCATCGAGCAGGTTAGCGACGAGGAGTTTTTTGCTTTGATCGACACTGAGGCAAATTCAATTGCCTTGGTCGTTAAGCATATCGCGGGCAATGCACGTTCGCGTTGGAGCGATTTTTTGACGAGTGATGGTGAGAAAGATTTTCGCAACCGCGATACCGAATTTGAATTGATCGCAGATACGCGGCAAAGCCTGATGCAGTTTTGGGATACGGGCGGGCAGACACTTTTTGACGCTACCGAGCCCTTAACTGTCGAAGATTTTTCCCGCACGGTCTTAATTCGCGGCGAGCCGCACACGATAGTTGAGGCGATCAATCGTCAGTTGACGCATTATGCATATCACGTTGGGCAGATAGTTTTGCTTGCCAAACATTTCCGGTCGGCTGAGTGGAAAACCCTCAGCGTTCCAAAAAATCAGTCGGCTCATTTCAACCAATTCCTTGCCGAAAAGCAAGCCTCAGGCGAATCGAAAACCGACCGCCTCGAAGCATCGTTCGAATTTTCAGAAAGCCGAAACCTGTAGCCGCAGGACGCAGAAGATACCCGGCAACTCGGAACGGTGTTTCATTTTAACTTTTTCCTTTTTACTTTTTACTTGGTTTCAACTGTGTTAATCTGTGGATTGCTCTTATGAAGTCCATCTCCATCCTCGGCTCTACCGGCTCGATCGGCTGCAACACACTAAAAGTTGTCGAACATCTTGGTGACATCCGTGTGGTCGCAATGGCTGCCGGACGAAATATTGCCAAATTTGTAGAGCAGATCGTCGCGTTCAGACCGGAGCTTGTCTCATGCGCAGATGAATCCGCAGCCGTGGAATTAGAGCGTGAATTGCATCGTCTGAATACTCCGGTTCCTCGCATCGAGATCGGAGATGCCGGACTTATAGCCGTGGCAACTCACGAGCAAGCTGAAACTGTTGTTTCGGCGACGGTAGGTGCCGTCGGATTTGTTCCGACGCTGCGTGCGATCGAGGCCGGAAAACGTATCGCTCTTGCAAATAAAGAAACTCTCGTAATGGCGGGCGAGCTAATGACCAAGGCTGCCGCCGCATCAGGTGCCGAGATATTGCCCGTCGATAGTGAGCACAACGCCATTCACCAATGCCTGCGAGGCGAGCGTAAAGCAGAGGTCAAACGCTTGATACTTACCGCGTCCGGCGGCCCGTTTCGTCAATGGTCACGCGAACAGATCGAAAACGCGACCCGTGCCGAAGCCTTAAATCATCCAAACTGGAAGATGGGCGACAAGATCACCATCGATTCGGCGACGCTGATGAACAAAGGGCTCGAGGTCATCGAAGCAAAATGGCTGTTTGGATTTGAGGCGGACGATATTTCGGTCGTTGTCCATCCGCAGTCGGTCGTGCATTCCATGGTCGAGATGATAGACGGCTCGATCATTGCCCAGATGGGCGTGA
>JAYVOS010000087.1:0-2390 GCA_043757775.1 Chloracidobacterium sp.
CCCCGCAGATCGAGGATCAGGCTTTTCATCCCGTGCTTTTTCAGATCAGCGACGGCGATAGAAAGCTCTTCACCAGTCGTCTGCTGAAATCCGCCGGTAAGCCCGACATAGCCGATATTATTCGGCAACATAAAATAATTGCGGATCGACGGCAGCGGAACGCCGCCGCGAACGATCTCAAAATCGAGTGGTGCCGAAGAGCCGACACGTTCGATCTGCACTTTGACAGAAGTACCTCGTTCGCCACGAACATTCTTAGAAACCTCGCCGCTGCTATATTCTTTTGCGTCTTTGCCCGCGACCGTCACAAACCTATCGCCATAGCGAAGCCCCGCTTTATCAGCGGGTGTATTCGGCACGACCGACTGCACATAAACGCCGTCGCGATGCTGTAATATCGAGACACCGATGCCGTAAAACTGCGACGATTGCTCTTCGTCAAGCTTTTTCAACTCCTCTTTAGAAAAGAACGACGAGTGTGGATCAAGCGTCCAGAGCATCGCCTGCATCGAGCTGTCGGTCAGCTTATCGTGATTGACCGCCCCGGCGTAATTTTCATCAATGGCATCAAGCACCTCTTTGTAATCAGCGGTCACGCTCTCATTTGTAATGCCGGATGCGGACGATCTCGAAGGCAGTCTGCCGATCAAACCACCGACAACTGCACCGATTGCGACGAGGACTATCGCGATAATTGCAAAATGTTTATTCATAAAACGCTCGGGTCCAAACAACTATCAATATATCATAGACATCATTTCGCACGTTTTAGTTGGCTAGTATCGCATCTTCTTTCACGGCAAAATTTACTTTTAGGCGGCAAAAATTTACCATTACATTTTTGCGAAATGAAACCTGATATCTCCATCGTAATCCCCGCTTATAATGAGAACGACCGCCTTGGCGGCCCTCTGCGAAAGATTCTCGATTTTGCGGCGTCTTCCGAACATGATGTTGAGGTCATCGTCGTTGACGACGGTTCGTCAGACGATACTGCGGAGATTGCTAGACAAACATTCGCCGAAACGCCCAATATCGCGTCCGACGTTATTAGATACGAGCAAAACAGGGGCAAAGGTTTCGCCGTCAAGACAGGTTTGCTCGCGGCTAATGCCGATACCGCGTTGATCACCGACGCTGATCTCTCGACGCCTATCGAAGAGATGAGCAAACTGACGGACCCGATCATCGCAGGTGAGTTTGACGTGTGCTTTGGCTCGCGTGCCCTCGACCGCACTCTGATCGGGACGCACCAGCCGTGGATGCGTGAGAACGGCGGCCGCGTCGTTAACTTTATGATCCGCAAAATGTCAGGACTTGAGTTTGCAGATACACAGTGCGGTTTCAAGGCATTCAACATGCTCAAATTTCGCCGACTGCTCGATGTAATGACGATCGACAGGTTCGGTTTCGACATCGAATTTCTATTCGTCGCAAACCGCCACGGCCTGAGTCTCGCGGAAATTCCCGTCCGCTGGAACGACGTCGCCGGTTCAAAGGTCAGCCCGTTTCGCGACACAAGGCGCATGGTCGGTGAACTGATGCAGATCCGGCGAAATGCAAAGCGTGGCGTTTATGATCTTAATCGCCGAGACGCAGAGACGCCGAGATAAGATTACTATTTTGTCTCTCTTCTCTCCGTCTCAGCGTCTCTGCGGTAAAATCTTATTATGTCAGCCAAACTCAACGTCAACATCGACCATGTCGCCACGATCCGCGAGGCTCGCAAGACCATCGAGCCGAGCGTGCTCGAAGCCGCCCGCATTTGCGAGCAGGCCGGTGCTCACGGCATCACCGTTCACCTTCGCGGTGACCGCCGTCATATTCAGGATCACGACATCGAGGAGTTAAAGGCCATTGTCACCACCTATCTCAATGTCGAAATGGCCGCGACCGATGAGATGGTCGCCATCGCGATCCGCATCCGGCCAGATGCCGTATCGCTCGTCCCCGAAGGACAGAACGAAATTACGACCGAGGGCGGCCTCGATGTGATCGGTAATTTTGAGAATGTAAAAAACGCGGTCGAACGGCTCAAAGCCGCAGGCATCTTCGCCAGCATCTTCATTGACCCCGACAAGGACCAGATCACCGCCGCAAAAGAAACCGGGGCCGACCAGATCGAACTCTGCACCGCCGAATACGCCGAACTCTGCGTCGGAACGCAGGCCGCCAGCCTGCATCTTTCCGATCCTGATATCACCGCCGAGATCTCACGCATTAGAGCCGCCGCCGCTCACGCCGTGTCGCTGGGACTAGTCAGCGCCGCCGGCCACGGTTTAACCACAGCAAATGTTAAAGCTCTCGCCGCGATGCCCGAGATAACCGAATTCAACATCGGCCACCACATCATCTCGCGCGCCGTGTTTGTCGGCCTCCACGCCGCCGTC
>JAYVOS010000088.1:0-8717 GCA_043757775.1 Chloracidobacterium sp.
GTAAAAAAATCAGTAAAGAAAGAAGGCGAAGCCGCAAATAAAGCGTCATAAAGATGTATAGATTTATGGAAGAAGAAAACGGCAACGGTGAGACGTCGAGTGCACCTTCTGCGTCATCAGGCGAAGCTCTGATCAGTATGAAAAACATTTGGAAGACATACCAGATGGGTAATGAGGAATTGCACGCGCTTCGGGATGTTTCTTTCGAAGTAAAAAGAAACGAATATCTTGCGATCATCGGTCCGTCGGGTTCTGGAAAATCGACTTTGATGAACCTGATAGGATGTCTCGATTCGCCAAGCAAAGGCGAATATTGGATCAATGGCAATCTTGTGTCGGATATGACCGATGACGAGCTTGCACGGATCAGGAACAAGGAAATCGGCTTCGTTTTTCAGACATTCAATCTGCTTTCTCGTGCCACTGCTTTTCATAACGTCGAGCTTCCGCTTATCTATGCGGGTATGCGTTCGGCTGAGCGCCACGATCAGGCGATGGCATCACTTACCGCTGTCGAACTCGGGGATCGTGTGACGCATCGCCCAAATGAACTGTCAGGTGGACAGCGGCAGCGTGTTGCCATTGCGCGTGCGTTGGTTAATAATCCTTCGATCCTGCTTGCTGACGAACCGACCGGTGCCTTGGATTCTAAAACCAGCGTTGAGATCATGCACCTATTTGAGAAACTCCACGAACAGGGCAATACGATCATCCTCGTCACACATGAACCGGAGATCGCTGCACGTGCACACCGCGTTATTACAATTCGCGACGGATTGATCGAAAAGGACGAGCGGATGAAATAATGGAAGGGGTTCCCGGCTATGTTTCGATAGTTTTCATTCTGACCACATTTGCGACG
Source organism: Chloracidobacterium sp. (assembly GCA_043757775.1). Classification (GTDB taxonomy): domain Bacteria; phylum Acidobacteriota; class Blastocatellia; order Pyrinomonadales; family Pyrinomonadaceae; genus OLB17. The sequence continues at coordinate 863 of JAYVOS010000088.1, forward strand.
GTCGCGTTTCTTATACAGGCGATAAAGGCTGTTGGAATCCGATCGCTTCCCTCACAATTACTTATATTTCTTTTACCCCTCTGGATATTTTTTCAGGCTGTCTTATCTATTTTCGGGTTCTATCAAAATACCGACACTATGCCTCCGCGTGTCGCAATATATGCAGTTTTACCAGCTCTTTTGACGATCATTGTGTTCTTTATATGTTTTAAAACTAGCTTTATTGAAAAGCTGCCGGTTGGCTTGTTAACACTGCTGCATATCGTCCGCATACCAGTCGAATTGGTGCTGCTTTGGTTATTCTTTGCCGGCCAAGTGCCGCAGTTGATGACGTTTGAAGGCAGAAATTTTGATATCTTGTCCGGAATCTTAGCCCCGATCGTTTATTTCATAGCTTTTCGCGGCAAGATTGTTAATAAAAGGCTACTTATTGCCTACAACATTTTTGGACTATTATTACTTGCAAACATAGTTTCAATAGCAATTTTATCAGGGCCTTCGCCGTTTCAGCAGTTTGCTTTTGATCAGCCAAACCGGGCGATATTGTTCTTCCCCTTTGTATGGCTGCCGGCGATAGTTGTTCCGATAGTTTTGTTCAGCCATTTGGCGGCGCTTTGGAAACTTACTAGACCAAATGCTGCCTAAGTATCCAAATTTGATAAACTCTTTATACAAAACATTCGTATTAGCATTTACTCATCAATGATCTTTAGATGAATTTTACCGAAACAATAAAACTCGCATTTTCTGCTATTTGGGCTCACAAGCTCAGATCTTTTCTCACTTTGCTAGGAATGATTATCGGTATAACTTCGTTTATGGTCGTATTATCACTTTTGCAGGGATTTAGTTCATATGTTGATGAAAAATTGGCAGGTATAGGATCTAATTCATTTACGGTTCGCAGATTTAATTTCGATGATTTTAAGGATACAGATACGATAGCGGCTGCACAGAGGCGTAATACCGAGCTAACTTTTGACGAAATGGATTTTATCCGAGATCATGCCCAACTGATCGGTAAGATCGGTGCTAAAGCAGGTGGTATGTCGCGTGAGGTCAAACATGAAGGTGATTCAATTACTAGCGTTCAAATATCAGGTTCGGAGCCAATTATTGCTGAGATCGACAAGCTCGATATTGCCGAGGGTAGATACTTTTCCGCTCCCGAAAATGATAACTCTACTCGAGTGGCCTATGTAGGGATGGATGTCGCCAAAAAGTTTTTCCCTCAAGGAAATGCTATTGGGCAAGAGATAACAATTACGGGGATTCCTTATCGAATAATAGGCATTCAAACGGCTAAGGGAACAGTTTTCGGTCAGCCGCAGGATAATTTTGTTACCTTGCCAATAAAAACTTTCGGAAGTGCTTTTGGAGGGCTGCGTAATCAACGTGCCCCTTACTTTGTAGTAACTGCAAAGAATGACAAAGGTTTTAATGATGCTGTAGAGGAAGTTCGGACACTGATGCGTATAAAACGCAGACTTGCTTCTGGAGACAAGGATAACTTTGGTATATTGACGCCGGATGCGATTTCAAACCTTATAGGAAATATTACAAGGCCAATAGGCATCGTTATCCTCGCCGTACCGGCCATCGCACTATTTGTTGGTGCAATCGTGATTATGAATATTATGCTGGTGTCGGTTACTGAGAGGACACGAGAGATCGGGATCAGAAAAAGTTTGGGTGCCCGACAGGCCGATATTTTGAAACAGTTTTTAATGGAGTCGGCCACGCTTTCAGTTATTGGTGGGATAATAGGTCTTATTATCGCTGAAATTCTCGGTATTATTATCACCGCATTTGTTTTCCAGACACGTATTCCTATTTGGGCAGCGATCTTAGCAATTGGTTTATCCGCAGGTGTTGGCATTGCAGCCGGACTATTTCCGGCATGGAAAGCCGCAAGATTAGATCCAATCGAAGCCTTGAGAGCTGACTAGTCCGGGCAGTACTACTAAAATGAAATTTGCTACCAGTTCATTTTTCGAAAATTTCAAAATGGCGATCGACACCCTTCGCGGAAACAAGCTACGCTCGTTTCTCACGATCTTCGGTGTAGTTGTTGGCGTGATCACAGTTATGTTGATCTCGTCGTTGATCAGTGGTATTAATGTGGCGGTGGCAAAACAGGTCGAGTCATTTGGTACCCGATCTATATTTTTGTACAAGATGGATATTGGGATCAGAACGAGTGCACCCTCTCGCGAAGAGCGGATGCGAAAGCCTCTTACTCTGGATGATGCCGAAGCAATCGGGGATCTGAAGAGTGTTGAGGTAGCAGTTCCTTATCTGGATATTTCCAATAACTTTTTCGGCAAAAAGATCAACGTGACCGGCAAGAATGGCAAAACTTCAACATCTGTCCAGCTTCAAGGTACATTACCCCAGGTTGATAAAGCTCCGGGTGAGCTATTGATCGATGGGCGATGGTTTTCGCAAGCCGAAAATGATGCGAAAACAAGCGTGTGCGTCGTTGGTGATTCAATTAGAGATAATTATTTTCCATATGAATCGCCTATCGGCCAGACACTCGACGTCGGCGGACAGGAATTTAGAATTATCGGTGTTTTACAAAAGCGAGAGCAGCTTTTTGGTGGTGGCGGCGGTAATAACGATCAGTCTAATGTAATTTATATGCCGATGGCATCAGCTCTTAAAATTAAACCAAATGCCGACGACTTATTCATCCTAACAGTCGCTCGCGAAGGCTATTTGGATCAGGCTAAAGACGATGTTCAGGATCTTCTTCGAATTAGGCGGAGCGTAAAATTCGGAGATAAAAATAACTTTGCGATGGAAACCGCTGCAAGTCTGATCGATCAGTTCAAGGCGATCACGGGCGGAGTATTTCTCGCTATGGTGGTTATCTCATCGATCGGGCTGATGATAGGTGGTATTGGCGTGATGAATATTATGCTGGTATCAGTTACAGAAAGAACCCGGGAGATTGGGATTCGAAAAGCTATTGGAGCAAAGCAACGCGATATTCTGCTCCAATTTCTCATCGAAGCGGCTACCTTGACAGGGTTTGGTGGAATTGTGGGATTGCTTATTGGATGGCTACTTACGTTTCTGGTGAGGCTATTTATGCCTTCTTATGTTCCGATATGGGCACCGATTGCCGGATTTGGAGCCAGCGTCCTGATCGGAGTGGGATTCGGGCTGTTCCCTGCATGGAAAGCAGCCCGATTGGATCCCATTGAATGTTTGCGATACGAGTAGAGACGCGGCAAGCCGTGTCTTTTACTTGAAAAATACCGCGACCATCACTTTCACTCCTACTCCAAACAGAGCGAGCAGCACTATGGGGACCCAAGCAGCTCCGCCGGAGATCTTGGCGACCTTTTGCAAACCTATAGATGCTAGTACCCAACCGATGATCTGAAAAATATCTATCGGCGAGACGAGAGCCTGGATCACAGGATGGGCCGCTCCGTCGATCAACATCGCAGGGCCGGCCTTTATTAATCCTTCCTGAGCCTGTGTCACATCAATGTCCTCGGCACTTTTTAGAAATAAAACTATAAGATTGGCCACTGTAAACAACAAAGTTTGAGGCCACATTGAATAAAACCATACTGACAGGGCGTGAGGGAACCTTGCACTGCCTCCCATTGCATTTGCACCCAGCCAATAGATCAGCGAGCCGATAGCAAAGAAAATGCATAAAACTATCGGTGTCGATACATAAGTAATGACCTTTGCCATTGTGCCGGATTGTCCTTGAATCATTATTTCTTTCTGTTCTTTCGGAATATCCGACAGTCGCGCACTCTGCTCTATTCTTGCTCGAGCTATCGTTTCAAGTCCTATCTTCTCTATAAACACTACTTGAAACAGCATAATGAGCATGATCGATAGTATTCCGGCGAGTAAGAATCGCGGTTTGCGTCTCATATCTTCGAACACGCGGCCGGGTTCGATAAAGATGTTGCCCAATGCGGCAACCGCAGACATTTGCGGTGTCGTGTCATCAGTCTTTGATGCTGGCGCTGGTGTTTGAATTTCGGATGGGTTTTCTTCGGTCATATTGGTAATCTCCTTTGGAAATCTCAATTCTGATAAAGCGAGAATTTTGATCTGGTTACTAGAACATCAAATATACGTCGTTTTGGTATTCGGCGTTTCAAATAACTTGTATCAATAGCCATCTACCTTAATACAAGCTGCAAAATGTCCGGGCTTTATCTCTCGCAGTTCCGGTTCGACCTTCGCACATTCATCTGTCGCTATTGGGCATCGAGTCCGGAATCTGCAACCGGACGGCGGGTTAATTGGCGTCGGGACATCTCCTTTGAGCACGATGCGGTCGCGTTTGTGTTTCGGATCGGGTATAGGAATTGCCGAAAGCAATGCCTGCGTATAAGGATGCAGCGGTGACTCGTAAAGCTCGGAGGCTGCACACATCTCAACTATTTTGCCGAGATACATTACTGCCACGCGGTCTGAGATATGTTGGACGACCGCGAGGCCATGCGAGATAAATAGATACGTCAAGCCAAATTCGTCTTGCAATTCTTGTAGCAGATTGACGACTTGAGCCTGTACAGAAACATCGAGTGCCGAGACGGGTTCGTCACATATTATGAGTTTTGGATTTAATGCCAAGGCCCTCGCAATACCAATTCGCTGTCGCTGACCGCCGGAGAATTCGTGCGGATAGCGGTCGGCGTATTTAGGATCAAGGCCTACTTTCTGCAGAAGATCGGCGACGGTCTCATTTTGTGTGGTCTTGTTGCCAATGCGATGGATTTTCAGAGGCTCAGATATGATCGAGCGGATGCTTAGACGAGGATTTAGGCTCGCATACGGATCTTGAAAGATTATCTGCATCTCGCGCCGGAGAGCCTGCATTTCCTTGTTATGCAGGCCTATGATGTTCTTACCTTCGAATAAAATTTCCCCACTTGTTGGCTCGTGAAGACACAGTAAACATCTGCCAACCGTAGATTTGCCACAGCCTGATTCGCCCACAAGTCCGAGCGTCTCACCGGCGACAATATCAAACGAAACGTCATCTACCGCCTGCACAACATCGTTACTGTTATCCACCGGAAAGTGCTTGACGAGATTGCGAACCTCGACAATGTGATCTTTTGATGGTTTTGCTGCTGCTGTCATACTGCGGCCATTGTCTTTGCACGTGCGACATTAAATTTCTGCTTTTCGTCGTGCAATACGCACCGTACTTTGGTCCCGTTTTCTAATACTGTGAGCGGTATTTCGATATCGACACAAATATCCATTTTGTATTCGCAACGCGGTGCGAAATGGCAGCCGCGCGGCAAATTAGTCGGGCTTGGAACCGTGCCTTCGATAGTTTTAAGCCGCTCAGCTTTCGTGGTGCCGATCTCCGTCAATTTTGGCACCGAACCCAGCAAGCCTCGCGTGTATGGATGCTTCGGATTCTCGAATATCTCATCGACGCTCGATTCTTCGACGATCTTGCCTGTGTACATTACGCAAACGCGATCTGCGACCTCGGCGACAACGCCAAGGTCGTGCGTGATGAGCAAAACGGCAAGTTTGCGTGAACGCCGCAGTTCATCAAGCAGCTCTAATATCTGTGCCTGTATCGTCACATCCAACGCAGTTGTCGGCTCGTCCGCAATTAGTAGTTCCGGATCACAGGCAAGAGCCATCGCGATCATGACGCGCTGACGCATACCGCCTGAAAGTTGATGCGGGTAATCCGAAGCACGTCGTTCCGGCGAAGGTATCGAGACTTCTTTCATCGCCTCGATCGCAGCCGCCCAAGCCTGCCTTTTATCCATCTTGCGATGTAGCCGCAGAGCTTCGGCGATCTGTTCGCCTACAGTGAACACAGGATTGAGCGAGGTCATTGGGTCCTGAAAGATCATTGCGATGTCATCGCCTCGTATCGCACGCAGACGCTCTTCTGACGCGGTTGTAAGTTCCTCGCCCTTAAACTTTATTGAACCGCCTACTATCTTTCCCGGCGGGGATATCAGCCGCATTATCGACAACGCCGTAATAGATTTACCGCAGCCGGATTCACCGACCAGGCCGAGCAGTTCGCCTTCGCGGATGATAAAACTTACATCATCGACAGACTTAACAAGCCCGGCCCGCGTCGGAAAATGCGTCCTTAAGTTTTTGACTTCGAGCAGGTTAGACATCGTTACTTAGTTTTGAAAGTGTAACCTAATACCCGACTCGATAAAAGTTTGCGAGTTTCATTCTTTTACTACTGGACGGGCAACTAATCTCGTCGCTTTTTCCTCAAATGAATGCTATTCTTTTTGAGAATTAATGTTCCGCAAGAGGTTTACCCCGGGAGACACTGCATTCGTGAAACAAAGTAATACACGCCTTTTCGCACTCATAACAATTTTATTCCTATCATCGTTTGGATTTGCTCAGAACACCGCTACGACGGCAAAGCTCCAGCCCGGGCGCGTCAAAAGCGCACCGGCAAAGCCAGCGACCGTTGATACGATCCAGACAGACATCCGGGAAGCTCTCGCCGTCATTAATAACAATTACGCCGGCGAGAAAAAGCTCGATTACAACGAGTTGTTCAAATCCTCGATCGATTCGGCGCTGCAAACGCTCGACCCGCACTCACATTATTTTGATGTCAAGGAAGCCCAGCAATTCGTGACCGATCAAAGTTCGCGATACTTTGGTATCGGTGCGACGATCGGTGATCTAAGCGATGCCGACGGCAAAGTTCTGAACTCGTACATCAAAGCCACTTTCGAGGGTGCTCCGGCTAACAAAGTTGGTATGCGATACGGCGACAAGTTCATAAGCTTTTCGGGGCAGCGTGTCATGCCCGACGGTAAAATAGCTGAGGTTAAGAATGAATCGTTAATTGGAAAGCCGTTTCCCGAGGTGCGCTCATACCTGCGCGGCCCTGAGGGGACGACGATCCATCTTACCGTCGAACATCTCGCGACCGGTAAGCAGGAGACCGTCGATATCATGCGGGCGGGTGTTCCGCAGCCGTCGATCAGCGAGGTTTATATGATCCGTCCGGGCATTGGCTATATGCGGATGAACGGCGGATTTAACCAGACAACTTTTGGCGAATTTGCGAAAGGTTTGCGTGACCTGAAAGCGGCGGGCATGACACAACTTGTACTTGACATTCGGGACAATCCAGGCGGCCTTGTAGTTCAGGCTTACCGTGTGGCAGATGCGTTATTGTCCGATGGCCAAATGGTTTTCACACAAAGAGGGCGGATCGCGGGTGCAAATGAGAATTGGCCCGCCGAAAACCGCACACCTGATCGTTCGCCGATCGTGATGCTCGTTAACCGTGGTTCGGCGTCTGCGTCCGAGATACTCTCCGGTGCGCTGCAGGATCATGACCGTGCATTGATCGTCGGTGAGAATACCTTTGGCAAAGGCCTCGTGCAAAATGGTTTCCCGCTTGATTACGGTTCGGTTCTTTGGCTGACGATAGCTAAATACCAGACCCCGGCCGGACGCCAGATACAACGTGATTATTCAAACGGTGACATCTACAATTATCTTTACGAAGGCGGCAGTTTCCGAGGCGAAGACGGCGTTGGTATTACGACCCGCACGCACGGTGCTGCGGCCAAGACCGATTCCGGCCGCACGGTTTACAGCGGCGGCGGTATCAACCCCGACGTGGTGGTCAAACCGACGACCATCCCTATCGAACGCTTTAACTTTCAGCAAAAGCTGGCTAATCCGGTGTTTGCATTCGCGCTCGACCTGGTTGACGGCAAGGTCAAGGGCCTCGAGAATTACGCGGTCAATAAGCCCATCGCTTTTGACTACGACATCAAAGCGACCGACTTCCCCATCACCGATACGGTCTATGCGGCGTTCAAAAAACTGGCGGTCGATA
>JAYVOS010000089.1:0-2369 GCA_043757775.1 Chloracidobacterium sp.
CGCAAATGTAAATCTTGCCAAAGAAAATCTTCGTCAGGTCGAAGCAAAGATCGACGCCGGAGCCGCTGCACCGCTGGAACGCGCTGAAGTTGCAACCGAGCTTGCCAACCGCGAAGGCGATCTGCTGCTTGCCACACAGACTGTCGGGACAGCAGAAAATACCTTAAAACAACTTGTGCTCCGTGATCCGCTCTCACCGGAATGGTTCCAGACTTTTGTGCCGACCGACAAGCCCGCATTCAGTCTTGATACGCTGAGTCTTGATGACGCGATGAAAGATGCGATGGACAATCGTTTCGAACTTAAGCGTCTAAAGCTGCAAAAAGAGATCAACACGTCGGACATCGAATACTATAAAAATCAGACAAAGCCGCAGATCGACCTGAACACGACATTTTCGCTCAATGGCCTGTCTCGAGGAGGCACTAACTCTGCCACCACGTCAAATCTGATCACCGGAACGGCTGACTTATTTTTGTTTAACGGCATTAATTCGACCCGTTCATCATTGATACCTGCGTTGCCTTTATTAATAAACCCGACTGTTAATATCCCTGCTTCGCCAGCGTATTTATTTGGCGGCTTTAATCGCTCAGTGGCAAATATGTTTCGCAGCGATGCACCAAATTTCTCCATAGGTGCGACCATCTCTTTTCCGCTTCGCAATCGGACGGCTAGGGCCAATCTTGATGGCTCCAAGATCCAGGAGCATCAGCTTGATACTCAATTGAGGGGCCAAGAGCAGACTGTGATCGTTGAGGTTCGTAATGCAGTGCAGTCTGTCGAAACGTCGCGTCAGCGTGTGCTGACCGCACGCCGGGCCCGTGAGAGTGCCGAGATACAGCTAGACGGTGAGAGAAAGCTATATGATGCAGGACGTTCGACCACATTTTTACTGTTTCAACGCGAAAATGCATTGACCAACGCCCGTAACTCGGAGATCCGAGCCGAGACCGATTACAACAAGGCGATCGCCGACCTGCAACGCGTTACGTCAACAGCGTTTCGTGTGAATAACATCGTCATCGATTCCCCGGTAATTATCAAATAATACTAGAAAAAATGCTCTACCTACTACATTAGCTTCAGAGCTTCGGGTCGAGCTGATTTCGCATCCATCTTTACGTTTCAAACCACATTTGAGACAATCCGAGAGGTGAAAATATCCGCAAGTATCATCGTTTTCAACGAAGAGCATAATGTCGCCGAACTGTGTGAAACGGTCTCGTGGGCGGATGAGATCGTAATTATTGATTCTTCATCAACTGATAAAACCGTCGAGATAGCCAGTAAATATACCGACAAGGTGTTTCAGCACGAGTTTCACGGATATAAAGACAAGCACGAATTTGCGGACGCTCACACGACAGGCGACTGGATATTTTGGATCGACGCTGACGAGAGGGTTACGCCAGAGCTGCGGAATGCAATAGAATCGCTGAAAAGTAAGCCGGATGATGAACTTCCAGACGGATTCTGGATCAAACGGAAAACCTGGTATTTGGGTCGCTGGATCATGCATTCCGGTTGGTATCCGGATTATCAGATGAGACTCTACCGAAAATCTGCGAGTTATTGGGACGGCGTTTCACCACATGAGACCGCAAGGGTCCGCGGACGAACAGAAAATCTCGAGGGTGAATTTCTGCACAACACAAAACGCGATCTCAGCGAACACAACAGCGTGTTAAATTCTTACACATCTCTCGCCGCCGCTTATATGGCGAAAAATGACAAAAATGTCGGAGCCCTGAAACTGGTCATTGCTCCATTATCCGGTTTTTTTCGTTCATATATCATTAAGCAGGGTTTTCGTGACGGCATTCCCGGCCTTGTAATAGCGATGTTTACCGGATACAGCGTCTTTCTAAAATACGCGAAGCTCTGGGAACGGTTTAACGTAAAACAATAATGGATTCATTTTGGAAAGATCGACCGACGCTTGTGACTGGTGCAACCGGATTTGTCGGTGCAAATATTGTCAAACGGCTCCTCGATCTTGGGGCGAAGATCTGCTGCCTTCAGCGCGGCGCTTTTCAGCCGAATACACTTGATATTTTTAACTTGCGTGACCGCGTCGATGTTGTCATTGGTGAGATAAATGATCTTAAACTTCTCGAAACGACATTTGAAAAGTTCAAGATCGAATCTGTGTTTCACCTTGCTGCCCAAGCACTTGTTGGTGAGGCAAACGCATCGCCGCTTTCGACCTTTGAAACTAACATCCGGGGCACTTATGTCTTGCTTGAGGCCGTCCGCACGAGCGGAAAGATCGGACGGATCGTTATCGCGTCCAGCGACAAAGCTTATGGCTCACATGAAAATCTGCCCTATCGCGAGGATTTTGCTCTCAACGGGTTATTTCCTTA
>JAYVOS010000090.1:0-2365 GCA_043757775.1 Chloracidobacterium sp.
ATTATCTGGTCGATCTCTATTCTACGCCCAAAGAAAGCGAAGACTATTACATGTATGCGATGAATTATCTGATCGGGATGAAAAAAGATAATTTCAGCGATCTGACTGAAAAACTGGACAAAGAATGGGGCATCTGGCACGAAACCGGGCACACGCATCAGCAGGACGACTGGTTGTGGGGCTCCATCATCGAGGTCAGCGTCAATTTGTTTTCGCTGTATGTGCAGGAAAAGTTTGGCTTGCCGACAAGGCTGGGCACCAAAGAAGGCGATGAATCGCTGACTACATTTAATAAAGTCCGAAAATATATCGCCAACCCTAACAAGGATTATCTCGGCGAAAACGAAGCTGATTATAACGAGCTTTTTACAAAGCTGGTGATGTTTCATCAGCTAAAGCGAGTATATGGCTGGGACGCGATAAAAAGGCTGCACCAATATTTCAGAAAGCAACCCTATGTAGAAAACGAGGATGAGACCAACGCCGATAAAGCAAATAAGTTTGTTTACGCGATGTGCGTAGTGACGAAAAACAACTTGATTCCGTTTTTCAAAAAATGGGGATTGTCGGTCGATGCGGCTACCGCGAACAGGATCAACGGCCTCAGGCTGCCACTGCCCGCGACCGATCCTTCAAAGATATTTGAATAAATGATCGGGCGCTAGTTATCAAGATCGTCATCGTCAAGGTTTACATTTTTGCCTTTGGCGTCCTTACGTTCTTCGTCGTCGAGTGCTTTTTTCTCGTCAGGTGTCTCAGTAGCGTCGTCTTTTGCCGCATCCGGAGCCTCGCCTTTGACGTCACGGATCTTTAATAATCGGGCTTCGTCATCCTCGTAAATAGTCTCGACCCAGCCGCTTTCGAGCGCCTTAGCGATCATGTCTGTATTTTCTTTGGCGTCCGCAAAGATGTATTTTGCCCCAAATTTGTCTCTAATTATCGGCGCAGGGTCGTCGATCTTGCCTTCGGTTATGTCCTTGAGCGATTTATATAGCTCAGGATTTTGCGTGTAAAGATAGTTTGGGTCGAGCCCGTAAACATAAGTGTGCTTGGTGTCATAGAAAAACAGTTTCGGAAAATCATCCCAGGTACAGTTAAAGATACGCTCGCCGGCAGGTATATTGTCGGCGCCGGTTTCGTCGAGTGCGGTTGCCCATTGCATCGCACGGCGATATGTATCACCCTTTTCGTTTGTCTTGATATTATCTATCATCCCGGCTTCGTCAAAACCGAATTTGTGCAGCCCGATCATGTTGTAGAGCCAGAAAATCCCTAGCAAAATTCCCAATATCCATGGCGTCGCCTGACAAGCTGCATTCCACCAAGCCTGTTTTTCCGTAGGCCTTGCGGCATCGAGATAAGGATCGATGTCGCGTTGAAATTCGTCAGGCAGCTCGGCGGCTTTCGGAGCGGTAAACGATGTCCAAGCAAACGCCGCAAACAAGATCGCGAACGGCGGGAAATACTCGGCAAAACGCTTAGACCGAAACTGTGCTGCGAGCAGGATGCTTGTAAACGCGAGGAAAAACGCCGCTTTTTCGGGCAGTTTTGTTCCTTTTGGCACGAACAGAATGTAGCCGATAAGCATCGCCGCAAGAGCTATAGGGAAATTCATCAGCAATTCCATGCCTGAATACGGATACCATTCACCGCCGACTGCAACAACAAAATCGGAGCCGATCTTAAATTTCTCGGTGAAATGCTCAGTGAAAAGATAGAGATTATTAGGGAAATACGGGTTGATGATATTCGCGAGTATCATGCCCGCCGTCGTGTATGCGAGCGGCCGCCATTGGAAACGACGCTCATTCCAGGCGATTATGACAGTCCAAATAACCGCCGCGAAAAGCAGCAGCGGAAACAGGCTGTATGTCCACACGAACGCGAACATCAGCGGCCCAAGCCATTTGTAATTTCGCTGAAAGAGCAGATGAATACCGAGCACCGTGATGATGATGGTCAGCGGGGGTGCCTTCGCCATATTCATCCGATAATAAAAGGCGTTAGAGCAGGTCATGATCGCCGCAAACCACAGCAGCTGATGCTTGACTTCGTAGCGAAACAACAACCAATAGATCGAAAATATCGCGAGCGTCGAATAGAAAACGGCTGCGACCTTAGCCGCTATGACGGGTTCGAAAAACCACAAAAATGGAATTTGAAGCAGATGGAAAAGAAAATGGTGATCGGCGTAATCCTTTGGATTTAGCACGGTCAGGGGCAGCCATTCAAATGTTGGCAGCCATTTGAAGTGCTTAAAATTTTCCCACAGCAGCGATGACCATTTGATGTGGTAATAACCGTCCCAATCGCCGCAGCAGATCGCATCAGTTTGCGACTGCAAAAACGTCATCACCATCAGGAT
>JAYVOS010000091.1:0-8657 GCA_043757775.1 Chloracidobacterium sp.
CAGACGTATGGTTATCGCGTTGTATATGGACTGACGCATAGGACCGAGATCGGTGCAAATTTTTATTACACACGAGATGAGGCGGGTTCTTTCGCGGAGATGCAGTTCAATGCCAAGCAAAACTTTTACCGCAACGAAAAACACGGCGTATCTGTTTCAGGCGGCATATTGGTTTCGCTGCCGCTGAGAGCTAGTCGAGGTGAGAAAAATTTTGCAATTGCATATGCGACAATGAGTAAGACGTTCTGGCAAACAGTTATTACAGGCGGGGCTTACACCATATTTACCAAAGACAAGGATTTTGGCACAAAAACGGGTGCTTTGATCGGTATTGAACAGCCGATATACAAAAAGCTAAGTTTTGTGAGCGATTGGTCATCCGGTAATAACCGGTTCGGATACGCCGCGGCAGGCGTCAATTTTAGCATTACACCGCGTCAATATGTCTTAGCGGGATATAATTTCGGCAATTACGGACGGGGTAACAACGCACTTTCGGTGTTTTACGGATATACGTTTTAGGAGTATTTAGGTAAAATTTTCTTAAGCAGCTTATGCCACCGAAGATAAGAGAACTCATTGCTGAATTGGAACGCAATGGATTTATTAACAGAGGTGGAAAAGGAAGTCACCGGAATTTCGAACACCCTAGAGGTGAAAGACTTACCATTTCAGGAAAGATGGGTGATGATGCCAGAAAATATCAAGAGAAACTCGTGCAGCAGTCTTTAAGAAAGGTGAAATGAAAATGAAAAGTATTGCCGATCATTACGAGAAAATAGTTTATTGGAGTGACGAAGATGAATGTTTCATCGGCATGTGCCCAGAGTTGATGTACGGCGGCGTCCACGGTGACGACCCTGTGGCGGTTTTCAAAGAGCTTCTCGAAGTCGTAGATGAGTGGGTAGAAATATTTGAAAAGGATGGAAAACCATTGCCTGAACCAAAGATCGTGATTTTAGAAGCCGCGTAAGATTTTGATTGTAAATATAGAGTAATATGCAGACACAACGAACATTCGACGAATTTAAAAACGAACCATTTACTGATTATTCAAAGCCTGAGAACGCAGAGGCAATGCAAGCCGCTATCGCGAAGGTGCGGGGAGAACTTGGACGTGAATATCCGATCGTTATTAACGGCGAAAAGATCGCACTTGAGGCGAAATTCTCGAGCACTAACCCGGCGAATAAAGCAGAAGTTGTTGGCGTTTTTTCCGAAGGCGACACGAACACCGATCTGGTTGAGAAAGCTATCGCAGCTGCTACTCAGGCCTTTAAGTCTTGGAGAAATGTCCCGGCTGCGACTCGTGCCGAATATCTTTTTAAGATCGCCGGAATGCTGCGTGAGCGAAAGCACGAGTTTTCGGCGTGGATGGTTTTTGAGGTTTCAAAGACATGGGCAGAGGCCGATGGTGACACTGCCGAAGCAATTGATTTTCTTGAATTTTACGGTCGCGAGATGCTCCGCTGGTCGGCAGAACAGCCGATTACACCGTATCCGGGTGAAAAGAATAAATTCGAATACATTCCGCTGGGTGTCGGTGCGGTAATACCGCCTTGGAATTTCCCATTAGCGATCATGGCGGGTATGACAATGGCGGCTGTAGTTGCTGGAAACACAGTAGTGTTAAAACCGTCGTCCGATTCTCCGACCATTGCTGCTAAATTTGTTGAGCTTATCGAAGAAGCGGGTTTGCCCGCCGGAGTCGTCAATTTCATCAGCGGCAGTGCTGCTACGGGCGAAGCGATGGTCACGCATCCGAAAACACGTTTTATTTCGTTTACAGGTTCGAAAGGCGTCGGTCTGCACATTAACGAGGAAGCGGCTAAAACGCGTCCGGGCCAGATATGGATCAAACGTGTTGTCGCCGAAATGGGCGGCAAAGACGCTATCGTCGTTGCCGATGATGCTGATCTTGACGCAGCAGCGAGCGGCGTTGTTGCGGCGGCGTTTGGCTATCAGGGACAGAAATGCTCAGCTTGTTCCAGGTTGATCGTTGACGAGAAAGTTCACGACGAACTTATCGCTAAAGTGGTTGAGCAAACGAAAAAACTCAAGATCGGGCAGCCAACCGCAGGCGACACCAATGTTGCAGCAGTTATCAACAAACGCTCATTTGATTCGACTCTCAAGTATATTGAAAAAGGAAAAGCCGAGGGCGGAGTAGTTTTGACGGGCGGCAACGGTGATGAAAGTAATGGTTACTTCATTGAGCCTACGATCATCGGTAATGTTAAGGCAGGTTCGACGCTTGAGCAGGAAGAGGTTTTTGCTCCTGTTTTAGCAGTGATAAAGGCTCGTGATTTTGACCACGCACTGGAAATTGCGAACGACACGGAATTTGGGCTAACCGGAGCGTTATTTTCTGCATCACAGGAGAGATTAGATCGTGCAATGCGTGATTTTCACGTCGGGAATCTTTACCTAAATCGCAAATGCACCGGAGCACTCGTCGGCGTTAATCCTTTTGGCGGGTTTAATATGAGCGGCACCGATTCGAAAGCGGGCGGACGCGAGTATCTGCTCCAGTTTATGCAGGGAAAATCTATTGCACAGAAAATGTAAGATCAGTTTTGGAGAACGATCAACAGGAAAATAAAATCATGAAAAATCGAGATCTTTGGAAAGGCCTTTTAGTCGTCATTGTTTTGTTTTCAATGACCGGAGCAGCCATCGCTCAAAAAGCGGTCGCAAAACCGATAATCTTTGCAGTTCTAAACGACGGAAAATGGCTTGAGCCTATCGCTTACGTTAACAAAAGTAAACTCGGTTCTCCGGTTGACGGCGGTGCCGAGCAGAATCTGATCTCGGCGTTTGTTAAGACGTATTACAAGACGGGCACGGCTTACAACCTTATATTCGGAGCGGCTAACGTTGGCAATGTCACCGTAAACTCCTCTAATGCCAAATCTGATTGCGCTAAAAACACAGCCCAGATCACCACAAAATCAACTAAAGCTAACCTGCGGGGACTCATAATGGGGCTGGCGACTAATGTTCCATTGAAATCAACCAATGCGAGTTACAGGCGGAAACCGACCGACGCTGAAAAACTCGAGATCGAAACTTTGGTCAAAGCCGAGTATGCTAAGCAGAAATTGGCCCCGAAGACACTTCATTATCAAAACTTGACGGCGCTCGACGTTGATAATGACGGCAAGGCTGAATTTGTTGGCTCATATTGGGTCGAGGTAGATAAACTCACCCGTGGCTTACTTTTCTTTATCGCCAGTAAGGGTAGTAACGGCAAATATGCAATTGGGTACCGGGATTATCAGTCCATCGACCAGGCAAACGTGATGAGCGGCGAGATCAAAGCAGTTGACGATGGCGTGTTAAACGAATTACTGCTCGATGCATTTGATTACGACGGCGACGGAACCGCTGAGATATTTACATACACGCAGTCATTCGAGGGAGCCGGGTTTCACGTCTATAAGAAAAACGGCACGAAATGGACGCAGGTTTTTGACGGGTCAAATTATCACTGCGGATATTAACGGATATCTAACGTAGATATTTAGAAATTTCAATTTTCAGTTTTCAAGTGTTAAGTTCATATGTGGACTTAACACTTTTTTTGTAGATAGTAGGTATCGATGAAACAAATATCCTTTCGATTATTAACGACTTTCGCCATATTTAGCTTTGTTTTGTCTTCGTTTGCACAGACGGTGCAGGAGCCATTTCCGACCAAACGGCCTGAGTCTGCCGACACATGGAAACGTGACGGTTGGAACGCCATCGACCAGGCTAAGAATCAAAAGATCCGCAAAGGAAAAGCTAAGAATGTGATCCTGTTCATCGGTGACGGGATGGGTGTATCGACACTTACAGCGGCACGCATATTCGAAGGTCAGCAACGCGGCGAGAGTGGCGAAGAAAATCGCCTGAGTTTTGAACAATTTCCATTTTCTGCATTATCTAAAACTTACAGCGCAAATCAACAAACCTCCGATTCGGCACCAACGATGAGTGCAATAATGACTGGTGTAAAGACCGACGAGGGCACGCTTTCGGTCAATCAAAACATTGTCCATGCTGATTATAAAACGGTCAAAGGCAACGAGACTAAAACGCTGCTTGAGATGTCCGAAGAAGCAGGCAAATCTACAGGGGTCGTAACAACCACGAGGGTCACACACGCTACGCCTGCTGCCTGTTATTCTCACACCGCTGACCGCGACTGGGAATCTGATTACGATATGATGCGGCTTCACGATGAGGCTTTGAAGAATAACCGCCCGGATCTGGCCAAACGCTACAAAGATGCTTACGATGCCAATTTTCCTGACATCGCAAGACAATTGATCGAGTTTCCATACGGTAATGGTCTTGAGGTCGCGTTGGGCGGCGGGCGCCAGAAATTCATGCCGAAAGGGATGGCCGATCCGCAGATCGCCGGTAAAAAGGGCGAACGGCTCGACGGCCGCGACCTGACAGCCGAATGGACCAAGAAAAGTGCAGGGTCTGATTACGTTTGGAGCAAGCAGCAGCTTGCGGCAATTGATCCAAAAAAAACCAAGCACCTTTTGGGTCTGTTTGATACGACCCATTTAGAGTTTGATAAAGACCGTACGACAAGAAATCTGGATGAGCCTTCTTTGACAGATATGACGACCAAAGCGATCGATGTTTTGTCACAGAATAAAAAAGGATTTTTTCTGATGGTCGAGGGCGGGCGTATCGATCAGGCACATCATCTCGGTAATGCATATCGCGCCTTACAAGACACAGTCGAGCTGTCAAATACCGTTCGTGCCACTCTTGCAAAAGTAAACCTCGACGAGACACTGATCATTGTTACGGCTGACCATAGCCACACGTTGACGATAATGGGCTATCCGGCACGCGGGAACAATATTCTTGGCTTAGTTCGTGAAATAGGTGCAAACGGAGAGCTTGACCCGGACTACAAACGGGACAAACTCGGGAAGCCATACACGACTCTTAATTATACGAGCGGCCGTGGTTATACTGGAGCTTCAAATGAACAGCCTGAAGGAGCAAAGACCTATCCATCTGAGCCAAAATCTTTCAAGGGAATTACACAAGGCCGGCCTGACCTTTCTATGATAAATACCGAGGACCCAAATTATTTGCAGGAGGCGACGATCCCCCTTGCGGACGAGACGCATGGCGGTGAAGATGTTGCGATTTTTGCGACGGGTGTCAACGCCCATCTGATACGCGGTTCGATGGAAGAAAATTGGATATTTTACGTGATGGCGGATGCCTTGAGATTAGGCCGAAAATGAGAATTGTTTTTATGGGAACTCCGAGAGCGGCGGTTCCTTCATTAGAAAGGTTATTGAGCGACGGGCACGATGTCGCCGCGGTCTATTCTCAGCCTGATCGTCCGTCGGGACGGGGTAATAAAATTAACTTTTCGCCGGTAAAAGAATGTGCCTTACAGCACGATCTGCCGGTTTTACAGCCCTTAAAAGTCAGGACGCTGGAGGCTTTAGACGAATTTATTGCACATAACGCCGACGTTGCTGTCGTTGTTGCGTATGGCCGCATTCTACCCGAGACGTTTTTAACTGCGTTTCCTAGAGGTGCTATAAATGTTCATTTTTCGCTTCTGCCAAAATATCGCGGAGCAGCTCCGGTCAATTGGGCGATAGTCAATGGGGAGACCGAGACCGGCGTCACTACAATGCAAATGGATGTAGGTCTTGACACCGGCCAGATGCTTTTGCAGCGCACGATCTTGATAGGCGAATACGAAACTGCCGTCGAACTGATGGATCGTCTCTCTTTTATAGGTGCCGAAACTTTATCGGAAACCCTTGTAAGCCTTGATAGTTTGATACCCAAAGAGCAGATCAATGATAATGCGACGCTTGCTCCGATAATGAGGCGCGAGGACGGACTGCTCGATTGGAAGCTGACTGCAAAGGAGATCGTTGATCGAGTTCGAGGATTTCAGCCGTTTCCGACAGCATTCACAATCTCACAGGGACAAAAACTTACATTGTGGAAAGCTAGCACATTGGAATCAGTTGAGACGGGTAACCCGGGGGAGATAATCGTCGCGAAAGGTGACGATCTACACATCGCCTGCGGTAACGGAACAGTTTTGCGTGTTGCAGAACTTCAGCCAGAGGGAAAGCGGCGGATGTCGACGCGTGATTTTCTAAATGGAACTAAGCTAGCGACTGGAGACATTCTCGGTGTCTGAGAAAATGGAAGAGTTGAACCAAGTACAAATAATTGCTTTCTACGAATTCAAAGAGTTGGAACTTGTCGCACCGCTTGAAGATATAAAAGCAGAGCTGCGCGAGGCATTGCTAGAGTTTGATGTGCGCGGCACGATCATTATCGCAAACGAAGGCTATAACGGAATGGTGTGCGGCACATCTGAAAAAATCAGTAAATTTATCAAGCACATCGAAAATATTCTAGATTCCAAATTAGTATTCAAATCGTCGTTTCACGAAGCCGCTCCGTTCCGTAAGATCGACGTCAAGATCAAGCCTGAGATCGTTACGTTAAAACAATCTGTTGATATTTCGTTAGGCAAGGGAACTCATGTTAAACCCTTAGAGTGGAACGACATTATCTCCGACCCGGAAACACTTTTGCTCGATACGCGAAACGATTATGAATATCAGACCGGCACTTTTCGAGGTGCGTTAAATCCCAATACGACAAAGTTTAGCGAGCTACCCGCTTTCGTTGCAAAAAACCTTGATCCCGACAAGCATAAACGTGTTGCGATGTTTTGCACCGGCGGTATTAGGTGCGAGAAATTTGCTCCGTATATGAAGCAGCTAGGTTTTGAAGAGGTGTATCAACTCGAAGGCGGCATTTTGAAATATCTCGAAGAGTTACCGACGGGAGATCAGCTGTGGGAAGGTGAGTGTTTCGTCTTTGACGAACGGACGACAGTTGATAATGCTCTGACAAAAGGGACTGGTGCTGACCATTCTCAGCGTCATGCTAATGCCAAAAAGCCTCCGTACAAGGTGTCTAAATGAAGATATCGGCGGCACGAGCCGCAGCATTTGACGTATTATTACGCGTTGAAACAGAAAAAGCCTTTACATCAAACCTTTTGCCGCAATTCGAAGAAGCTCTCTCGACTGCGGACAGTGCTTTGTGCCATGAGTTAACTCTCGGCTCGTTACGGAAACAGATCTATCTCGACCGTATCATTGCAATCCTAGCGGGTGGCAAAAAACTAGACACAGCGGTTCGAGTTGCTATCCGGCTTGGCCTATACCAGCTATTATTTCTTGACAGAATACCGGACTATTCGGCAATTAACGAAAGCGTTATGCTCGCCCAGCGAGCTAAAAAGACTTCGGCTAAGGGATTTGTAAATGCGGTGCTTCGGCGTGCGACACGCGACAAAATAGAACTTGAATTTGAAGACGACATTGACCGCATCGTGGCCGAGACATCGCATCCGCGTTGGCTGCTTGAAAAATGGATCGCGGATTCTGACATCTACCAAGCTGAGTTGATGGCAAGGGCAAACAATGAGATTCCACAAACCACACTAAGACCGCTCAAAGAAATCGACCCGCAACAGAGGTCTGAGTGGCAAAAGTCGGATTTTGTGGACAACTGTTATGTTGCTGAACGCCTGGATCCGCAACTTCGTGAGCTTGAGAAAAGCGGCGTCATTTATTTTCAGGACGAGGCTTCGCAAATGATCGCACAATCGATAAATGTTGCAAATTGCGGGGCATTTTTCGATGTGTGTGCGGCTCCAGGCGGTAAGACAGGAATGATCGCACAAGGCAATCGTGACAAACTTAAACTTGCCGTTGCCGGCGACTTGCATTGGCCGCGAGTCGAATATTTAAGAGACAACCTCATCCGGCAGGGCGCCGAATCTGTGAATATTGTTCAATACGATGCTGTGAATGGTTTGCCGTTCGATGACGCATCATTTGACACAGTTCTGGTCGATGCACCGTGTTCCGGCACTGGGACGATACGGCACAATCCTGAGATCAGATATTATCTGAAACCGGAAGATTTCAAAGAGTTAGCTACGAAACAACTCGCGATACTCACAAATGCATCAAAGACTGTGAAACATGGTGGCTCGCTTGTCTATTCGACTTGCTCTTTAGAACTTGAAGAAAATGAGGTGGTATCAAATCGGTTTCTGTCGGAAAACCCTGAATTTACTATCGGCGAAACTAATTTACAGCAAAGGTTCACGACTTCCGAAGGATTTGCGCGGACTTGGCCGCAGCGTGACAACATGGATGGGTTTTTTCTTGCACGATTTGTCAGGCAAAATTAGGCCTTTAGGTTTGGTCGAAGTTCCTTGTTTGGGTGAAAAATGCTAAACTTCGTTTTGGTTTTTGGAGAATTTACCTGTGAGTATTCTTAATTCCGGATTCTCGGCGATAGGCAAATTGGCGGCTGTGGCATTGATCGCGGGTGCTTTTTTATTTGGTCTGGCAGGCGTGGTTTACATGTCGCTACAGGGCAAAGAGGTTCAGGTCCCTGATATTACAGGAAAGAATTTTCAGGAAAGCGAGAAAGAACTGGCAATGCTCGGGTTAAAGATCAAGAAACGAGCCGACAGGACCAGTGCCGAAAAGCCTAATACAGTTATCGAGCAGCTTCCGAAACCGGGTGATACTGTAAAAACGGGTCAATTGATCCTCGTTGTTACGAGCAAAGCA
>JAYVOS010000092.1:0-8657 GCA_043757775.1 Chloracidobacterium sp.
ATGTAAGAGCGAGATCATTCCGAGACGATCTTTCAAATGTCCACAAGCTATTTCTTCGATCACAAGCGGATGTGTAAGAACCGTGCCGCTTTTCAAAAGTTGAAGAAGGAGCGCCTCGGGCTTTCGGAGATGATCGATCCACACGGACGTGTCAACGAGTATCATAACGTCGTCTACGGCCAGCAGTTGCTTTCGGGTCCGATCCGCCCAACGCGATCAGCCGTTCACGCGCCTTTTTTTCTATTAACGCTTGTAGGCCAGCGTGGATCAAAGCAGTCTTTTCCTTGATGCCGGTCATGTCAGCGGCTGTTTTCATAATATCGTCTTTTAAAATTACCGTCGTTCTCATGCACATAAGTATGCATGATCTGTATGCATATGGTCAAGCATAAACAGGTCAACCTGATCGGCAGATAGGTTGAAAATACTGTCCCGCAAGGTTAGAATTATTGAAACATTCAATGTCACTCCAAACGGCAAGGGAAATACTAAAGCACCGCTTCGGGTACGACGAGTTTCGGATGAATCAGGAGCCGGCGATTGCGGCGGTTTTAGCGCGCAAAGATTGTGTGGTGCTGATGCCGACGGGCGGTGGTAAATCTCTTTGTTATCAGATACCGGCGTTGATGCTCGATGGTTTGACGGTGGTTATTTCTCCGTTGATCGCGTTGATGAAAGATCAGGTTGATGCCCTGAGGGGGAATGGTGTCGAGGCGGCGTTTTTGAACTCGACGCAGACGGCTGCCGAGCAAGTCGAGGTTTTCCGTGATGTGCGGAGCGGAAAGTTAAAACTGCTCTACGTCGCACCCGAACGCCTTTTGCAGAGCGGCGACCAGTTTCTGGATTTCCTTCGCGGTATAAATGTCTCCCTTTTTGCCATTGATGAGGCACATTGTATTTCGAGTTGGGGCCACGATTTCCGACCTGAGTATTTGCGGCTCGCAACGCTTAAAAAAGAGTTTCCGTCGATACCCCTTATCGCTCTCACCGCGACCGCCGATAAGCTTGTCCGCAAAGATATTTTCGAACGGTTAAATATTGGACACGCCGAGCTTTTCCTTTCCAGCTTTAATCGTCCAAATATTTACTACGCCGTCGAGCCAAAGCGGAATTCTTATGGTCAGTTGCTCGATTATCTCGACAAACACAAAGACGAGAGCGGAATTATCTATTGTCTTAGCCGCAGTTCGGTTGATTCGCTGGCGGCCGATTTGCGTGACGGGGGGTTTTCGGCGCTTTCGTATCACGCCGGGCTAGACAAACAGACGCGCGACAAACATCAGGAATCTTTTCTAAAAGACGAGACCAAGATAATTGTCGCGACGATCGCTTTTGGTATGGGCATCGACAAATCGAATGTGCGGTTTGTTGTCCACATGGACCTGCCGAAAAATGTCGAGAGCTATTATCAGGAGACGGGCCGCGCGGGTCGTGACGGGCTCACGAGCGACGCTCTTTTGTTTTTTAGCTGGGCGGACGTGCTCAAACTAAAAGGCTTTGCGGCGGTCGAGGGTAATGCTGCACAGTCCGCGATCATGCTCAAAAAGCTTGATCTGATGGGCAAATTTGGGGACCTTACCTCTTGCCGACGGCGTTTTCTGCTCAACTATTTTTCCGAAGAATCGACCGCCGATTGCGGTAATTGTGACAATTGCACGACGGTCGTTGAGCGTTTTGACGGGACGGTTATCGCTCAAAAGGCTTTGAGTGCAGTGTATCGCACGGATCAGCGATTTGGGATGAGCTATTTGATAGATTTTTTGCGTGGTTCAAAGAGTGAAAAGATCCGCGACGAGCATAAAAATATCAAAACTTATGGCGTCGGTGCCGATATATCGAAAGATAATTGGTTTAATTATTTCAAAGACCTGATCGCCCAAAAATATCTCGCACAGACCGATGGCGAATATCCGATAATCGTCTTAACCGACAAAAGTATGGATGTACTGGCCGGGAAAACGCCGGTCGAGCTTATTAAGGTAAAGGTCAAAGAAGAGAAGCGGTCGAAGTTGGTCACCGATGCGGAGCATCCTTATGAGCAGTCCCTATTTGACGATCTGAGGCGGCTGCGTTCGAATTTTACAAAACATGAGAACGTCCCGCCGTATGTTATTTTCTCAGACGTGACGTTGATCGAAATGGCGACGTATCTGCCGCAAAATGACTGGGAACTTCGCAAGATCTCAGGCGTCGGCGATCTCAAATTTGATAAGTACGGGGCCGATTTTCTCGCGGAGATAAAAAGCTACTGCCTAAAAAATAGCCTTGTCTCGCGGATCGATCTGAAGGCAAAAAAGAGAGAGAAAAAAGTGCGGACAAAGCGCGATGTGAGGGGTAAGGATACTTATCACATTTCGCTAGATCTTTATCGCGACGGCCGTTCCATCAGCGAGATCGCTAAGGAGCGCAACTTGTCGCCGACGACGATCGAGAATCATCTGATCCGATTTATCACCACAGGTGAGATCAGACTCGAACAGTTTGTGGTTTTGGAGAAGGTGGAGACGATCCATGAGGCAATTGTTAAATTTCAGCCGAGCGAAGCATTGTCGCCGGTCAAGGAATTTTTGGGCGATGAATATAGTTTTGCCGAGATCAGAGCTGTAAAGGCGTCGCTGTGACCTTTTATATTTCGCCGCAACAACGTAAGATTATTTAGATATAGGCTTTAGTTATAGATATAAAATTATTTGGAGAAATTATTTATGAAGATCGGATTGCCGAAAGAAATTAAAGATAACGAATATCGCGTCGGGCTGACGCCTGCGGGTGTTCAGGCGCTCTCCGGGGCAGGACACGAAGTTTTTGTACAAAAGACTGCGGGCGAGGGCTCGGGGTTTAAGGACGAACAGTATGTTAAGGCCGGCGGGCAGCTTTTGGATACTGCGGATGAGGTCTGGCAGGCGGGCGATATGATCGTCAAGGTCAAAGAGCCGGTCGCACCCGAATATCCGCGAATGCGCGAAAATCAGCTGCTTTTTACATATCTGCATCTTGCACCTGAGCTAGAACTGACTAAGCAGATGATGGACCGCAAGGTCACGGGCGTTGCTTACGAGACCATTACGCAGGGCAAACGTCTGCCGCTGTTGATACCGATGTCAGAGGTTGCGGGACGTATGTCGGTGCAGGTTGGGGCGACGTATTTGGAGAAAATGAACGGCGGCCGCGGCATATTGCTCGGCGGTGTTCCGGGAGTTCCGGCGGCAAATGTTGTCATCATCGGCGGCGGTATCGTCGGAACCGAAGCTGCGAAAATGGCTGTAGGTTTAGGTGCAAAGGTTACAATAATCGACCGCGATCTCGACCGTCTGCGTCAGCTTGATGACATTTTCCTGTCGAAAGTACAAACGCTCGCTTCGTCACGTTACCAGATCGAAGAGGCAATTTCGCACGCCGATCTTGTTATCGGTGCGGTGCTTGTCGTCGGTGCTGCGGCGCCGAAACTCGTCACACGCGATATGTTGCATTTAATCCCGCAAGGAGCTGTTTTGGTTGACGTTGCCGTCGATCAGGGCGGGTGTTTTGAGACGACACACGCAACGACGCACTCGAATCCGACCTACTACGAAGAAGGCGTCCTGCATTATTGCGTAGCAAATATGCCGGGTGCTGTTCCTCGAACATCAACGTTCGCCTTGACCAACGCGACTTTGCCGTATGCTTTAGACCTTGCAAATAAGGGCTTTGAGCAGGCGATCAAGGACGACGCAGGCTTGCAGGAGGGCGTCAATACCTACGCTGGAAAGCTGACCTACGAGGCGGTCGCGACCTCCCAGGGGCTGGAATATACACCGCTTAGTTTGCTGATCGATCTTAAAGCGGTCGCAGCTTAAGAATTAGTAACCACGAAAAAGCACGAAACGACACGAAACGGTGGTTCTTAATTTCGTGTAATTCGTGTTTTTTCGTGGTTAAATCTTTATATGTACGAATTTGCAGTCACACCAGCGATCACGCAGCTTCGGCGGCCTGGCGTCCTCATTACCGAGGTCGAGGGGCTTGCCGTAGAGCTTGAGCTTGAGCCTAATGACCGGATCGTCCGCGTCAATGGCCGCGTGGTGCGCGATTATCTGGATTTTCGTTTTCAGGTATCCGGCGAAACTGACCTGACTTTTCAGGTAAAAAAGCCGGACGGACAGACGATCGAGATCGAATTTGACCGCGATGAATCAGAAGATCTAGGTCTGATGTTCGAACAGATCATCCCGCGTCAATGTGCCAACGAATGTATTTTTTGCTTTTGCAAGGGCAATCCCGCAGACGCCCGGCCTTCGCTTTTTGTCCGCGACGAAGACATCCGCCTTTCATTCCTCTACGGCAATTACACAACGCTTTCGTCGATAACAGACGACGAAATGAAACGCATCGTCGAGCAGCGTCTGTCACCGCAGTATGTGTCTGTCCACGCGACCGACCTGAAAACAAGGGCTTATTTGCTAGGCGTTGACGAATCGCGGGCTGATATTTCAGGCAAGCTCAAAACGCTGCTTGATAACAATATCGAGCTACACGCACAGGTCGTGCTTTGCCCGGAGATCAACGACGGAGTGATCCTCGACAAGACGCTTCGTGACCTCGCGGAGCATTATCCTAAGGTGGTGAGCGTCGCGGTTGTGCCAGTCGCTCTGACACGTTTCAACACCGACGAACGCCTGACGCGTGTCACGCCGGAGTTTTGCAAGCGGACGATCAAAGAGGTCGAGAAACTGCAAAAGGAATTTCGCAAAACGTACGGAGTCACCTTCGCATTTCTTGGCGACGAGATCTATATCAAAGCGGGAGGCGAGATACCTTCGAAAAGACATTACGGCCGGTATCCGCAGATCGAAGACGGTGTAGGGATGGTGCGGTCGTTTACGAATGTGTTCGAACGATTTGTCAGAACCGGGAGCGATAGCGACTGGGTTCCGCCAAACGTGAGAACGCACAGATCTGCAATTGTTCCAAAAAACTCACGTTCATCGCGGGCGTCCGCTAAAAACCCAGTCGCTATCGCTCCCGGTTCTGACCCGCTGCACGGCACTATTTTAACTGGTGAGATGTTCGCCCCGATCTTGCGTGAGCAGATCGAGAAATATAATGCTCTGACGGGCTCGCAGTTGCACGTCATGGCGGTGCCTAATACTTATTTCGGCGGTGATGTTTCGGTGGCTGGATTGCTGACGGGACAGGATTTTTTGAAAATGCGGGACAAGATAATTGGCGATTTTGTGACCATCCCGACCGTCACGATCAAATCGGATGAGCCGATCTTCCTCGACGGAATGACTTACGACTATCTCAAGTCCCAGTTTCCAGTGACTGTATATGACGTCGATACCAACGGTCTGATCGAGATGCTCTCTAAGTAAGAATTTAAGCGGATCGGGCGGCTAACACAGATAAGAATTTTCAAATCTGTATTAGCCGCCCGATCCGTGTGATCAGTGCTTTATTTTCTTAGTTTCTAATAAAGTTATAGACGATCACGCCTGTGACTTTGACAGGCACATGCGACAAAAATGTCACTGAGAATTTCGCGTTCCTCGCGGCCTGTTCGGATGTTGCACGCAGTAGTGGATGACCGCTGACGGCATTTGCCGACGTGACATTGCCTTGCTCGTCAATAGTTACCTGTACATTGACCGCACCCTGTGCCCCGATGGCTTTTGCCGCCGCCGAGTAGTTAGGTTTTGGCAGAGAGGTCGCTTTACCGTTGATCACGCCTAGTGTCTGGGTGGGCGGTTTTGTTACAACTGGCGGATCTTTTTTGATCGTCGGCGGTGCGGTTTCGACCGGTTCTGCTGCAACTTGCGGGCCCTGAGGACCAGGATCACCAATTCCGATGCCGGGACCTGTGCCATCAGGACGGCCCGAACTTTCGGGGTTTGTGTCGGACGAACTCAGAACATAAGGTGTCCGTGGTCGTGACTGCTGTGTATTAGGTACGACCGAGACATCTTTAGGAACTATTGGACTCTCTGCAAGGTTTGTCATGTTCAACTGCCGCGTCGGAAACTCGCTTTTTGACTGCGACTGCGTAGGTGCTTGAGGACGTTGGGGCTCGGGTTCGACGGCAACCATTTCGGGCGGAGCGACCATCTCGACCAGCTCGAAATTATTGTGACCCAGGCCGTAGTCGGACGCGAAAATACTAAATACAACAGCTGTCAAAAACAGCACGCCGACGGCGAGCGATGACATCAAAAAATAATTACGCCGATTTTTGAAATTTGCTCCTTCGGGCTCTGATACGATCAATTTGTCAAACATTTTATTATCCTCCTGAACGCCGGTGCCGTGCGTCCTGATTACTTAGACACCGTGCGGAGAATTTTGTTCCAAGTATCTAATACTTGGGCAGCGTGATACTCTAGCGCCGTGATCAAAAGAACAGAAAGCAAAGAAGGGACTGACAGACTGAGGCTTTTCGCCCAGATCTACAGCGCAAAGATCGAGGCAAGACCGTCAATGGAGATCATCGCCCGCTACGACTCGATGACCGAGGCGAAACTGGAGCTTGGGGAGCGCGAGTTTGCCGAGAACACGGTTGATGGCGGAAAGCTCGACATGCTGCTCCATCCTGAAAACTATCCCACCCAGCCGCTCAAGGCAGTCGCATAAATTTTATGCCGTTATACGATGTTTACGTGACGTGCGACCAGTGCGGCCAGCCGCATTCGGTACATGTCCAATTGACGCTTGAGGACGCCGATCTCAATAAAATGCCTTTGAGTGAAGTTTATCCGAATGGCGATATGCCGTCTGCCGTGACTTTTATGCAGACCAACAAATATCGCTGTCCACATACCAAACAGCTTTTTCCCGCCAACAATATAGATCTTGCGATGCTGATCGCCGCCTAGGTCTTTCGCCGAAGAGTACACTTTATTGGGCTTTGAAAACAGCACAAACCGCGCTAAAGTTACTGCAACTTCCAGATACGCGGTTAAATTAGTAAATAAAGTGAGGAATACTACATTGAGAAAATTAATAATGCCTGCCCTCGCGGCTGCTCTGATGACAGCTTGCGGCGGAGCGGCGACAAACATCGCCGTAAACATCGCGAATACGAATGCGGCTAATACAGCTGCTAACACCAATGCCAACGCCGTGGCAAACATCGCAAACGCTAGTGTCAATACAAACGTGAATGCGAATGCCGTAAAACCGGCGGCAATCGGGCCGACGCGGATCGTATTTGTAAAAGGCGGGACGTCGGCGGATCAGAGCATTACGCTTGTGGCGGGAGCGGCAAAGCAATTTGTGGTCGGTGCGAAAAAAGGTCAGTTTCTGGTGGTCGAACCGAGCAGCGACAAACTGTCACCTTCCGACCTCAAAATCACGTTTGTGACCAAAGGTAAGACCACAGCGGGTGATCTGTCAGAATTCCTTAGTGCGACGCTAAACGCCGACGGTGATTATATTTTTGAAGTAAAAAATACTTCGAAAAAAGAGATCACCGTGCCTCTGCATATCCAAATAGACGATGGGCCCGGCGACTAGAATGGATGGAAAACTTAATGGGCGTCCGAGGGTTATTTCGCGAATGCCTTATTTTTCATCGCAATGATCTCAGCGGCGATAGAAACGGCTATCTCCTCCGGCGTGCGGCTGTTGATCGGCAAACCTATTGGCGTGCTGATGCGGGCGAGTTTTTCTTTCGCAAATCCGTCGTTTTCGAGAGCCATGAACAGAGTTTTCATCTTTGCACGGCTGCCGAGAACACCGAAATATCTCAGATCGTGGGCGATGAGCTGTCTTATTGCGATCTCGTCTGACGTATAGCCGAGCGTCATTACGACCACGTAAATATTGTCACCATTTGGGATGCGTGCGGCGATTGTCTCATAACGGTCGATCATCGTGATCTCGTCCGCAAACTTGTTTTTTTCGATAGTATTCAACGCGGGACGGTCGTCGAACATGCAAATGTGAAAATCCATCCTTGCCATCAGCTCGCTGAGAGCCAATGCACAATGCCCACAGCCTATGATATAAAGGTCGTTTTTCTTTCCGATCTTTTCCTGGTAGATGAAATCGGTGTCCGATATTTTTTGGAAGCTGTAATCAGTTCCGGCATTTTTCACGTCTTTGAGAGTAACTTTAAACTCAGACGACGTTATCAGTAAAAAATCGCGTCGTCGATGTTTCAGAGCAACGATGATCGCCTCGACGGCCTGTAGATCATTAGTAGTTATTTGCTTGAAAATAACGGTCTGCTTGCCCGAGCAGATCATGCCACTGGCATTGGGCGAGCTTTTTTGATGAACCTGCTCCTTTATTGCGGTGGCCGGGAAGCCAGTCGCTAAAACTCGGGGTTCTGACAAGACGGCTCGACATTGTTCTACAAGCGAAATCTCCATCACGCCGCCGCCGATGCTGCCGACAAGCTCGCCATCCGCCCCGACTGCCATCTTGTAGCCTTGACGGCCAGGACTGCTTCCCTTGCTCTCGGCGACGACGAGAAGCATCACCTCTTGGTTTTGCACCAAACATTCGCTTACATATTGCCAGAGATCTAGATCTTTATTCACTATTAAAATTTTACCGCAGAGACGCGGAGTCGCGGAGACACAGAGGCGGATTTTAACAGGATTACCAAGATAAGCAGGATACTGGATTCTTGATCTGCGTCCATCTGCGTCCATCCGCGGCTAATTTCCCGCTTTTTT
>JAYVOS010000093.1:0-8655 GCA_043757775.1 Chloracidobacterium sp.
AGCGGATGCATATAGCTATGTTTGGGGACAGAAGTTTCGTCGAAGGGTTGATAGCTTTCGACGACGAAAAGCCGGTCGCCTACGCACTCTTTCACCCAAATTTTTCTAGCTTTCGTGGGCAGTGCGGCATTTATCTTGAGGACATCTATATCCTCGTCGAATATCGTCGGCACAATCTAGGCGAACAATTACTGCGTGAAATTGCCCGAACGGCAAAATCACGTGGCCTCGAGCGCATTGATTTTCAAGTGCTCGACTGGAATGAGCCCGCCGTCAAGTTTTACCAAAAACACGGAGCCGAGCGTAACGATGATGAAAACCATTTCAAATTCGCGGGCTCCGCTTTCGAAAAACTCGCCATTTAGACTGACCTTTTTTTACATGTGGCCATTTTCTTGTCACAAACTCCGGCTGCACGGTGTTTCTGTCATGTAAAGCATATCTTAATGAGTTAATTCGGAGGTTTTGATGAGAAATAATTTGATACGTGCGGCACTGAGTTTGTCGGCAATGATGTTTATCGTGATCGTGATCGGCCACATCGTGATCGTCGCACAAAATACTGTAACCGGCACTTGGACCGCAAACACCCGCAATGATAAGCCCGCCAAAATCGACAAAGATAGTGACGACGATGATAACTGGAACGACAAACAGGACATAGACGACCCCAACAAGATCCACATCTCGTTCGAACGCCGAACGGCACACGGCCGCAACCAAAACGGCAGCAGCTACAACTACAGCGACCTCCAAGGCCTGACCAAGGAGCAAGCTCAAAACGGTAAGGTCAACTTTCGTCTCGTCCGCGAAGCCGGAACCGTCGAATGCGAAGGCACATTCGTTAATGGAAAAGGCTCAGGAACCTTTACGTTCGCTCCTGATGCCGGATTTGTCGGTGCGATGAAAGCCCGCGGGTTCGATTTCGAAAAATCGGATAGCAAACACGACCAAGACCCTATCGAAAGACTCATGTCTGCAGCTTTCATCAACGTCACCGTCGCACTGGCCGATGATCTGCTCTCAGCAAATTTTGAAAAGCTCGATGTCGATGACCTGTTCAAAGCCGCGATCTTCAAGGTCGATGGCAAATTTATGGCTGAGATGAAAGCGACGGGTTTCCCTAACCTTCAGATGGAGGATCTCATAAAAGCCCGCATCTTTAAGATCGACGCGGACTACGTCCGTCAGATGCACGATATGGGATTTGATAACCGCGAGTTTGAAAGCCTCGTGAGATTCCGCATCTTTAAGGTCACACCCGAATACTTAAGCGAGCTGAAAGCCGCCGGATTGAGCGATCTCGACAGCGAGAGCATCGTTAAATGCCGCATCTTTAAGATCGAGCCTGACTTTATACGTAAGGCTAAAGCAACGAACCCGAACGTGACAGTCGAAGATCTCGTCAAGATGAAGATCGGCGTTTACCGCTACAAAGACAAAGATACTAAATAAATATCTCAAGGCCAGAAATAAAAAAGGGAGAAGCTTTCCAAAAGCTTCTCCCTTTTCGTATTTAGGACATTATTCTCAGAGCCAGATAAGGCGATATAGCAAGTAGCCAGATCGCGAGTTTGAAAAAGAACATCGCTTTGAGGCTAATCGAGTCATATTTTTCAGCATTGACGCTAAAAAATCTTTGACTCAATCCCACCCAAAAACTGTGTGCGGCGAGATGCAATATAAACCACAGCATCAGCATCGCGTAATTAATAACCGCGCACCATCCGAAAAAGTGGCGGAGCGTTTCTATAGTCATAGATTTATGACCTCCTTTTTCCACCAACACAATATCACAGTTTAGCTATTCAAACTGTTTCCGAAATTCCTCAAAAGTCTCTTTCAGCGTATCGACCACTCCACGTAAACTTGCGACCTCTTCCTCAAGTTTTTCGATCCGCTCGGCGTCAAGGCCACTGCGTCTCACCGGAGCAGCCTGTGCCGCAGCAAAAGCCTCGACATCGATCTCGCCCGAGATCAGATGCCCAAACCGCGCTTCTTTCTGACCAGGCTGAACCGGAAGCTTTACGACCAGCGGGGCTTCGCGTCTTGCAAGTCCGTCGAGAGTCTCTTGGATCTCGCCCAAACTTTGAAATTGATATAGCCGCTCGGCCCGCGTCCGCAGCTCGCCCAACGTCTGCGGCCCGCGCAGAAGCATCACACAGACCACCGCGACCTCAGGTGGCTCAAGCTCATAGATGCTCGGCAGCATGTGCTTGTATTTCGGCACGCGGCTAGTGCTGCCGTAAAATACATATACAATATTACGGTCGCGAAGTATCTCGAGAGCGTTCGTCACAATGCTGTCATTAAACGCCACCACCGGCTCGCGGTTGTTTTTTTGATTGCACGCATTTACCAGAGCGTTTAGCGTCAGCGGGTAATATTCCGGTGTAGTAAGTTGTTTTTCGACCAGTGCCCCGACAATGCGGGCTTCGGTTTCGTTCAATAATTCAGGCATAGTTCAAACCGAGGTTTCTCGTTTATATATAGTAATTTACAATTTAGAGAGTGGATATACTAGTTGCACGCACGCAAGATGAAATAGACGCCTCGTTTGAGCGGCTGTCGGTTGCCGCCCGCCTCGGGTGCGACACCGAGACATCGGGCTTGAGTGCCAAACACGGAAGGCTTTTCTCCGTCCAATTCTCCGATGGTGAATTTAATGTGCTTGTTCCAATCAGCGAAGGCATCAAGCTCGGCTGCCTTGCCAATATCCTGACTGACGCCTCGATCATCAAAATATTTCACAACGCCAAATTTGACCTCGATTTTCTCGGCCAAAACGGCTACAGCGTCGAAAATGTCTTCGACACGATGGTCGCCGAAAAGGTGCTTACACGCGGAGCGGGCCAATCAGCATCGCTCGCCGAAACGCTCTACCGCTACTTTGCCATCGATCTCGACAAATCCCAACGTGCGAAATTTAGCCAAAAATGGGACGGCATCTGGACCGACGAACTCGTCGATTACGCCCTCTCAGACGTCATCCATCTCCCAAAACTAATGGACGAGCAAAACGCGTGGCTGGACAAGCTAGGATTGAAAGAAAACTACGCCGAGCAGATCGAAAAGATCTCCTTCAATTCGTAATTCGTAATTGATACCTACCAACGATGATAAGCCGGATGCCCTTCTTTGACCGCGACAAATGTTCCGCGGCATGTATCGCAAACCTTACCGTCCGCGATCAGCTCTGCCTCTACGGTGGCTCGATCTTCGCTTGATTCGACAACTCGGGCTTTTAGCGTGATCGGTCCATCCACCGGCGTCGGACGCAGCAGTTTGACGTGAAACTCCGCAGTCACGGTGCAGTTGGGCTTGTCTTTGCCGTCGCGTTTCATCATAAAATACGCCGCCGTCCAGTTAGAGTGACAGTCGAGCAAAGCCCCGATTATCCCGCCGTTCAGCATCCCCGGAAACGCCTGATGATGCGGCTCGGGAGCCCAAGTCGTAACCACCTCGTCGCCATCCACAAAGCTATTAATGTGCAGCCCCTTGTCATTAGCCGGCCCGCAGCCAAAGCAAATGCTCCCAGGCGAATAAGTCTCTTGCAAAGATCTCTCGTTACTCATACTATTATTTCCAAGATTACCACACGCATATTTAATTATGGATCAAATTGACGTACCTGCGAAACGGACGTTCCTCGACATGAACGGCTATCAATGGACGGTGCTTTTCGCCGCTTGGCTTGGTTGGGGGTTCGATATTTTCGACGGACTGCTGTTTAACTATGTCGCGCCAAATTGCGTGCCGACCTTGCTCGGTATGGCGATCGGCTCCGCCGAAGCAAAAGCCGCGACGCTGCAATGGACCGGCATCCTGACCTCGATCTTGCTGATCGGCTGGGCAGTCGGCGGCATTATTTTCGGCAAGATTGCCGACCGCATCGGCCGTTCGCGCACCTTGCTACTGACTATAATTCTCTATTCGATCGGCACGACAGCCTGCGCGTTTGCCCCAAATATATGGGTGCTGATACTTTGCCGCATCGTGTCATCCTTAGGCATTGGAGGCGAATGGGCGGCCGGAGCCGCGATGGTCGCTGAGGTCGTCCCCGAAAATCGCCGCGTCGAAGCCGGTGCCTTGCTCTACACCTCGGCACCGTTCGGACTGTTTCTCGCGACATTTGTCGTGTTTCAGGTTACGGGCGTCTATTTCAACGATCCGGCGGTTTCTTGGCGTTATGTATTTCTATTTGGTTTGATCCCTGCTGCCGGAGCTTTCTTCGTTCGTCTGTTTATTAAAGAGCCAGAGCGTTGGAAAAATGTCGCCGCTGAGGGACACGCAAAAATATCTGAGCTGTTCGGCCCAAAATACCTTCGCCTTACGATCAGCGGATTTTGCATGTCGATCACAGCACTCATCATGTGGTGGAGCTGCAACGCATTCATACCCATCGTCGCAAAAGGCCTCGCGTCACGCGAAGCTCAATTGCCCGCTCTAGACGCGTCAGCCGTCGAAGCAATGGGCCAGCAATGGGTCAAAACCGCGACCAACAGCTTTAACCTGGGCGGGCTGATCGGCACTTTGCTTACCATTCCATTTGCCAAAGTCTTGGGACGCAAAAAGATGTTCTTTATCTATTTCGCCGCCGCTGCGGCCTCGATAATGTGTGCTTTCGGCCTCGATATGGCTCCGCACACGCGGCTCTATATGTATTTCCCGATCGGTCTGACTGTTTTTGGCGTATTTGGAAGTTTTACTTACTATTTGCCGGAGCTTTTCCCGACACGTCTGCGTGCAACCGGAGCCGGATTTACATACAACATCGGCCGTTTCATCGCGGCGGGCGGGCCATTTCTAGTCGGCAGTATCGCCGCCGCCGGTGCTAACGCCCTTGACAGTGCAATGTCAGTTCTCTTTTGGGTAGGATGCGTCCCCCTGTTCGGGCTTTTTCTATTGCCGTTCGTTATCGAAACAAAGGGACGTGAGTTAACGGATTGACGAATTTTTACTTGATCTTGATCTTTTCTTCGAGCCAATTTGTGAGGCTATCGATCGCCTCGATGTGAATGGGCTTTCCTTTCCACGCCTTGACTGTAAATATAATCAACATGATCGTGGTTACGGCTGTAAATATGCCGCCGCCGACCCTTGCAACATTTGCAAAGTTAGCAATTATTCCCAAAACGGTCGTGACTATCAAGATACCTATATGTGCCGCCAGTCCCTGTGCCGCATGAAAACGAACCTTCGCCTCGTGTTTGGGGACGACCAGCAATTCGATAATGCCCGCAACCAGCCCTATCGAAAATGGCAAATAAGGCAGAGAAACCAGAATATTTTCCGGCAGGCCGACCTTATCGACCTTTCGTTTGCGTGACTGATCTTCCGTAGTAAACGAAGCCGTCTGATACACCGCCGGAACATATTGTCCGTTATATGGAGAGGTAAATGACGGATTATTTGCGTTGGCAAATGGGCGAGTTTGCTCCTCGGTTACCGCCGATTGCGGAAACTGCTGCGTCGTCGCACCGGCGTATCCCAGCGTCTGCGTCGCACTCTGTGTCTCGGCAGCGGCCCGTGCTTGTTCCGGAAATTCCGGATCGAGCGGATTTGTATCGTACTTTGTCGGCATCTCTATACTGATTTTACGACCAATTTATGAGTTTAGTTCAGAAAAAAGATATGCCTACGAAAAGTCAGAGAATATTATGTTAAAAATCTTTAGTATGCCGCCTGGCAACAATATATTAAATATGGCGTTAGCGACCCTCGGCGGCACAAGTTTGCCTTTTGAAATTATGACGTATTCATTTTCCCACCACGTTGGGACAAATTTAGACTTGAAATGACCCAAGCCCTCAAAATTGTATATCGATCGCAAATATCTCCGCGACAAAGTAAATGCACTCTCGACCATATAATTACTGCCGACAGAGAGTTTATGCTCACCTTTTTCCGACAGCGGGACTGTTCCGAGCGTAGCTAGCTTTGCCCCTTGGTCAGCCAAGGTTTTCAATGCCTCGAATACCAACAGATCCGTGGTTCCCTCGGGTGCATTGCATGCTCGCACAACATCCTCAAGATACCAGCCTTCCCGTGCAGGTATCGGGCTAGCAGCAAGCAAGCCGACCAATTTACCGCTAGCATCGCGTGCGGCAAAGTATTTTTTTACCTTAAAGCTTTGAAACGGAAGAACCTCAAAAAGCCATCCGAATTTGACCCCGGAACGCCTGCTTTCACCCCAACTATCACATAATTCGTTTGTCTCTTTGCGAAAAACGTCGGTTATCTGTGTTATTTCTTCGACCAAAACTCCGGTCCGTCGTCCGCGATTTACGCTAGAGCGGAGGGTTTTTGCGCAATTGCCGGTCGGATTCCACTTAGTTAAGTCAAAATATGGCGACGCTCCGACCTTTATAATGCGGACGTTTTGGTTTGCCACAGCTTGGGCAAACTTTTCCGTGGTCGGTACGAATGCAACAACCTTTTTCTTTCGTCGGGCTTCGCTGATAAAACGGCTTGTTATGCCTGCCAGATCACAGTCACGGCCAAGCGGTTCTCCGCCAACAATCCAGACCTTGCCGCTCTCATTGTAAGAAACGAGTCCTTTTCCGTCAGGGTCGATCCAAACTTCCGACTGAACAGCAACCCCAATGAATGAGTGCTCGTTATATCCATATTCTGACTGCAAACGAGCCGCCTTGGCTTCGTTCGCGCCCGGAAATATCGAAAACTGGGTCTTTTTACGGGATCGGTGCAAACCAAAATAAAAACTGCCAATTCCGGCCCCTGCACCAGCTAGGATCTCGGAGGCAAGTATAAAAGGGAACATAATGCCTTTTCCAACGATTCGCTATTTTCAAATGTCTGAGGAGAATGTCAGCTTTGCTAACTTGATATCAAATTCAGCTAAGCAGATATTACATTAATATAAGATTAACGACTATAAACTCAATTGGTTTTGGGCTAATTTTTTACTTTTATTCCCAGCTCATTTAATTGACTGAGATCAACTTCACCCGGCGAGTCCATCATCAGGTCCTGTGCCGAAGCCGTTTTCGGGAATGCCATCACGTCGCGGATATTTTCAGTTCCGCACAGGATCATGCAGGTGCGCTCGATGCCGGCAGCAAAACCACCATGCGGCGGCGTTCCGTATTCGAGAGCGTCGAGGAAAAACCCAAATCGCTCACGAGCCTTTTCCACCGACAGCCCGAGGGCCTTAAAGTTCAAAGCCTGTATCTCCTGCTGGTGAATACGGATCGAGCCGCCGGCACATTCGTAGCCGTTTATGACCGCGTCATACGCCTTAGCACGCACCTCGCCCAGCAGATGGTGCTGCGATTCTTCATTGACCACCGTCTTAAATTTCTCTAGGTCCTCGTCCATCGGCGATGTAAAAGGATGATGGGCCGCAGCATAACTGTCCGTCTCTTCGTCGTGCTCAAACATCGGAAACTCTGTCACGATCAGCGGTTTGTAAGCCGAACGGTCGATCAGATTTTCGCGTTTCGCAACCTCAATACGCAATGCCCCAAGGCTCGCTGCGACGACCGATCTTCGTCCCGCGACGATCAAAATCAGATCGCCTTTTTGACTTCCCGCGATCGACGCTAAATCTGCGATCTTCTCTTCACCCAAAACCTTGAGCAAAGACGATGTCGTCTCGTCCGCGACCTTGATCCACGCCAAAGCACCAGCACCGTAACGTTTTGCAAAATCTTGCAGATCGTCGAGCTGTTTACGCGAATAGTCCGCCTTGCCTTTCACGACAATACTCTTGATCTCTCCTTTTGCTTCTAAAACCGAAACAAACGGAGCAAAATCAGTGCCTTGTAATGCTTCCGATAGGTCCCGCAACTCCATCTCAAACCGCAGGTCCGGCTTGTCGCTACCGTATCTACGCATTGCTTCGGCATACGTCATCCGAGGCCATTGGGCAGGCAGCTCAATGTCGCCCACTTTTTTCATTACGTGATTGAACATCCCTTCAATATTGCGATACGCCATTTCCGGGTTGGCAAACGACATTTCCATATCGAGCTGCGTAAATTCCGGCTGTCGGTCAGCTCTGAGATCTTCGTCACGAAAACAACGTGCGATCTGATAATACTTATCAAAGCCGGAGATCATCGTCAGCTGTTTTAATATCTGCGGAGATTGCGGCAAAGCGAAAAACTTGCCCGTGTGTATTCGCGAAGGCACAATAAAATCCCTCGCTCCCTCTGGTGTAGATTTCAGCAATATTGGCGTCTCGATCTCGATAAATCCGCGCTCGTCAAAATACTCGCGTATCGCTGATACCGCCTTTGCACGCATACGAATATTGTGCTGTAGCTGCGGACGACGCAGGTCGAGATAGCGATATTTGAGTCTCGTGTCCTCAGCAGCAAGGTTTTCAGAACCTGCAACTTCAAGCTGAAACGGCGGCACTTTCGCATCGTTTAAGATTAAAATTTCGCTAACTTTGATCTCTATATCACCCGTAGCAAGCTTGGCATTACGAGCTCCTTCGTCACGCATGACGACCTCGCCTTTAACGGCGATGACAAATTCGCCACGTAAGTTTTTGGCTTTCGCATGAGCCTCAGCGGCGGTCTCCTCGCTCACCACGACTTGCGTCAAACCATCGCGGTCACGCAGATCGATAAACGTAAAAACGCCAAAATCTCGCTTCTTCGCGACCCAACCCATCAACACAAC
>JAYVOS010000094.1:0-2355 GCA_043757775.1 Chloracidobacterium sp.
GCCGTGCTTTGATAGAGTATAGGATCAAGGTGTCGCGTCTTTGGGACGCATATTCGGAAAATGTTTTTCAGGGTGAGTAAATGGACGAGCAAATAATAGCTGCGGGTGGAAAGGTTGAGAGGCTCTCGACTGTTGATAAGCTGCGTCTGCTGCTCGACATCACAAAAACCATCAGCCGTTCGCTAGATCTCGAAGAGGTCTTAAACCTCGTGATGGACACGCTCGGTTCGCTGCTGCCTTACGATGCGGCTGGTATATATCTCATCGAATTCGCGACCGACAACAAAGACCCTTATGTTTTTAAGTCTAAGGCGATACGCGGTTATCAGATCAGCTTTGAACTGATCGAACCACGTTTGAAAATGGGCGAGGGATTCCTAGGAACAGTTGCCCAGACGGGAAAAGCGATAATTTCGCACGATGTCAGCAAAGACTCACGCTATTTTGCGGCACGCGAACTGACACGCTCAGAACTGGTCGCCCCGATCATCTCAAACGACCGCGTCATAGGCGTTTTCGATCTCGAAAGCGATAAGCTCGATGCTTATTCCGAAGACGATCTTGCCGTTTTGCAGCTGCTGACATCGCAAGTGGCGATCATTATTGAGAAGGTGCGGCTCCACGAACAGGTCGTCGAGAAAAAACGCATCCAGGCACAGCTTGAGGTTGCACGCCAGGTGCAGCTCGAACTGCTGCCGTCGGCTGACCCGTTAATCGAAAATTTTGATGTCAGTGCATATATTTTTCCGGCGGAGGAGGTTTCTGGCGATTATTACGACTGGGTCGAGATATTTGAAGATCAGATCGGCATCGTCGTAGCGGATGCGGTCGGAAAGGGAATACCCGCAGCTCTGTTGATGTCGTTTCTGCGAGCATCATTGCGAACAGGGATCCAGATCGGATATGCGCCGCACATTGCATTTTCCAAGGTGAACAGTCTGCTTCGCGATTCGATAGATGATAACAAATTTATCACGGCGATCTACGGCATTCTGGATTCGACGAATAAGACATTTGTATTCTCGAATGCAGGTCACAATCCGCCGCTGTTGATAAAACCAGATGGTGAATATCGCTTCGTCGAATATGGTGATATGCCGCTGGGGATGTTTGACGACACGCATTATCACCAACATTTTATTCGCTTTGAAGAAGGGCAGATAATGGTGATTTACACCGACGGCATCACCGAGGCGGAAAGCCCTAGCGGCGAGCAGTATGGCAATGATCGATTTGCCAAGCGAGTTCTTGACGGTATCGATCTACCCGCACGAAAATTGATCGACCATATCCGAAAGGGTGTCGATGATTTTACCGAACGAAAATTCCTTGATGATGACGGGACGCTGTTTATCGTCAAAGCACTATAAAACCAAGTCAAAAGTAAAAAGACAAAAGTAAAAAATCGGAAGCAGGTTTTGCTTTTTGACTTTTTACTTTTGCCTTTGAGTTCCGCTTGAGCGTTCCTCTTGTCGTCCGGGAAATTGTGAATTAGATCAATGTGCCGTACATGAACAATGCAGATTGTCGCCGCCGGGTACAACGGGCGTCGAATAATCGTCATAGTTTATCTTGTCGTTTTCGGTCGAAAACGCATAGATATCAAATCCGTAAGCATCAAGAAAATCCGTTAAATTCTGCGATCTGTCGAGGTATAAGGTTTCGCTGAAACCGAGTTCGGCGCGGATACCCAACAGCCGCTCAACTACCTCAAGCGGTGCAAAACATTCATTTGGATCTTTGTAAGTCGCCATAAGGATCTGCCTTTGCAGGCACCTCACCGGAATTGTCCGGCATCTATTTAGATAACGAAACGTGTGTAAAGGTTGTTCGATAATTTATTGAGTTTTTTGTGAAATAGGAATATGCTCTATCGGTATAGACTCTTCTCCAAGGAGAACATCATGATAAAAAAAATCTTTAAGATGATCGCATTTACAGTCGTCGGGATGGCTTTAGCGTCTTTCATGGTTGCCCAAAAACAACCAA
Organism: Chloracidobacterium sp.; assembly: GCA_043757775.1. Taxonomy (GTDB): domain Bacteria; phylum Acidobacteriota; class Blastocatellia; order Pyrinomonadales; family Pyrinomonadaceae; genus OLB17. The sequence goes on from JAYVOS010000094.1 coordinate 1,990, forward strand.
ACCCTTCGCCATTAGCCGATAAATATATGATCTCGGCCAAGGCTGGAGGCATAAATTATACTGAGGGCGAGACCACTCTCACGGGCCAAAACGGCCGCAGTGGTATGCTGCTCAATCGTGATGAGATCGAGGTCGGAGATCGTGTCTCGACAGGATCCAACGGTAAAGTAGAGGTGCTGCTTAATCCAGGTTCTTATATGCGTGTCGGAGCAGACTCAGAGTTTGAATTCAAGACGACATCGCTCGACGATCTTCATATACGTATCGAAAGGGGAATCGCTCTATTCGAAGTTTTTGCAGCCAATGAGTTTCGCGTGACGATCGAAACGCCAAAAGGTGCAGTTGCTCTTATCGAAACGGGTGTTT
>JAYVOS010000095.1:0-8639 GCA_043757775.1 Chloracidobacterium sp.
GGCAACTCGCGTAACATCCGCCGGCCTAACCTGATCGCGGGTGTCAACCCTTACCTTAATAACGACCGCAACTTTATTAACCCGGCGGCGTTCGCGATACCGACGGCAGGCACGTTCGGCGATTTCTCTCGAAACGCTCTGTCAGGGCCGGCGTTCAAGCAGGTGGATATGATCCTCGCTAAGCGTTTTCACATAAGACAAGGGATGAATTTCGAATTTCGAACGGAGTTATTCAATATCTTTAACAAAACGAATTTTGCTAATCCATCCACAACACTTGGCAATGCCCTTCCCAGCCTGTCGTGCACGGTCGTTGCCGGAGCGTGTTCGACCTACACCTCAAGCTCATCAAACGTCGTCCAACCGGGACAAGCCTTTACTCAAGGTGCGGCGGGTTCGACGTTTGGCCTGCTCCGCTCGACCGTCGGCCGAACCGTCGGCCTAGGCTCGAACCGCCAGATCCAATTCGGATTCCGGTTCAACTTTTAACAAGGGGAGATCAAGGGGAATAAAAATGGCGAGGTCGTAACGGCCTCGCCTTTTTTGTTGTGTTTAGATCAATATCAATTCGATGCCGTAGTTTGTTTTACAGACGGGTCGTATGGTGTTGCCTGATAGCGTTTGATCATGTCCTGGGCGTTGTCGTAATTATCGCCGTTATCCTGTGCCCGTTTGTAGGCGGCTACTGCACGCGTGCGGTCGCCTTTGGCGTCGTAGGCGTTGCCCATTTTGATGTTTGACCAGACGGAGAGCCACGCAGGATCGACTCTGCCGCTGAGGGCCGCCTTGAAATTATCGATAGCGAGATCGTAATTACGCTGTTCGAGAAAGAGCAAACCCAGGTGATAGTAGATCCACGAATTTGAACGATCCAGCTTTAATGCGGCCTCAAACTGCTGTTGTGCCTCGACGTAATTGCCTTCTTTTAGCTGCTCGATGCCGCGGCGGGCGATGGACGATACACGCAGGTCAGGTGATATGCGAAGAATCTTATAACCGGGGTCAACGACGACAGCGATCGGTTTACCGGTCGATTCGATATTAAAATCGGCACTCGCATCCTGCATATCGAGCGTGACGGACGAGAGTCCCTGATCGCCTTCGGAGCGAAGCTGGATATCGACAGGCAGCTTTAGATTGTCGTAATTTTGTTTGACGGTGCCGCGTGTGACAAATTTGCCGCCGCGCGTTCGCAGGATCAGGTAGTCGCTCGTAAATTCCGGCACGCCGGTTCCCTCGACCCAACGGGCAAAAAAGTAACGCAGATTTTCACCCGCAATGCGCGAGCTAAGCTTTTCGAAATCGTCGATCGAGGCGCTCTTGCCCCGATATTCTTGTAAATACGTCCGCAGCAGCTGATCAAACTTTGCCGGATTGACAGTGTCACGGAGCAGTTTGAAAACGAACGCCCCTTTACCGTACATGATGTATTGATAGGCGACGCTCTGGTCGTCGAGGTTTGCCGGGGCACGGAGTAGCGATGCCGTCTGTTCAAAGGTGAGCGATTTTTCGAGCAGCTCGCGGCGGAGAGCGTCAAGCTTGGCACCGTCCGTCTGGCTCTCACGCAAGGTAAACGCACTATATTCCGCTAACCCCTGCGACAGCCACGCATCGTCAAACGACTTGAGCCCGACGGTCAAGCCCCACCATTGAAATGCAGCCTCTCGTTGGAGCCGTTCGGTTGTGACATCGCGTGCCTCCTCGAATGGACGGTTGGCAATAAAGAGCATCCCCTGCGACGAGTAATAATCAAGACTTTCGTCATCGATCTCGGCAACGATCAGACGTTTGCCAGCCGCTGGAACACCATATCTTTTTGAATAAAAATCTAAAGCTTTGCCAAGCGTTTCGCCATAGCTGGCAACACGGGCATCGTTGCCCGGTTTGGTGAAAAACTGCAATTCATAATCACCGAAATGCAGGGTTTTTGTGACGTATTTGCCATAGGCAAAGTTTCCGATTAGGGCCGGTGTCGACTGCACAAAACGGTATTTGCCGCCAACATTTGTGACCGGAGCATCGCTAAAACCTGTTAATTGTAATCCGGTTGGCAGCGAGATGCTGATGTCTGACGTTGCCGGGTCCGCCGCATAATCGTGAAACGGGAACCAGCGTGCGGCATACAGCAGGTAGCCGATATTGTCGCCGATATACGCGAGGCGTTTGTTGAGCAGAGGGCCGCCTGTCGGCAGATCGAGAATGCCGCTGTATTTGAAACGCAATATTACAGGCGTGCCTTTTATAATGTTATCGCCGAGGTCGATACGGACGTGTGGGCCGAGATCTGTGCTGTTTGTCTGATCTTGAACAAAGGTTATAGAGTTTGCCGTAGTATTTTTCGCGGAAGTCGCGGGGTTTTGAGCCGTTGGTTTTACGGGGGTTTTTGGCACAGCAGCGGACATAGACCCGCCACTAAGTCGCGTAATCGTGTCGATCTTAAGCGACCCGTTCAGCTCGAACGAGACGGAGCGCGTGTCTTCGAGCGGCGTAAAAGTGACATCGACGGTCGCGTTGATCTTTCGATCAGCCGGGACCAGCGACACGTCCATCACGTAGTTAGTTACGTCAAAAGGCGTTCGTTTTACTTGTTGTGCGATCGCCGGCAGCGTGAATAGCAAAGCGACGGCGGCAAATATAAAGACGTGTTTAATAAACTTATTCATTCTCTTACGCAGAAAAACTAACTGATTAGATATGCTCTCTTTTGATGTTAGCAAACTTTAAATCGTTTGCTTTTTGGCGCCAACTTTATAGTTTACATCGCATCAGAACGCCTGTGAGAACCGAAAATGAATGTGATCCTTCGGCAGCTGATATATTGCATTCGGTCCGATGAGCTGCGGGATCAAGAATCTCGGTGGATTGATTAGGCGGCCATAGTCCACGCCAAATTCGCCTCCGATCGGTGATTTGATACGTAGCCCCAGCCCGAGAGTATGCGTCCAGACGGCCCGTTGATTTTGCAGTTCTACATTATTGGCAGGCACGGTCGCCGCATGAAAGATATCACTAGCTTTTCGAAACACATTGCCCCCGTCGTAAAAAGGCACAGCGCGTAACGATTTGGAAATAGGCACTCTGGCTTCGAGATTTATCGCTGCGATAGCGTTGCCACCAAAAGGCACAGTAAAAGGTGTAAGAAAGACCGGCTGGCCTTTGCTGTTGCGGTAAGAGCCGGTTGGTACGATGACGACTCGCGGGCCAGCTTCTTCGAAACTAAATCCCCGAATCGAATTTGAGCCTCCGCCAAAAAACCGCTCACTTATGGGCAGCAGGCCATTCAGCGACGGATATGCCGCATTGGTAAAGCGGTTGCCGCCGGAAAATACTGAACCAAAGCCAAGCACGACGCGTGCGGCAAATGTAGTGTTGTTTAGCGCGGGTAATGTGTAATAAATATTGTAATTGGCCTGAAATTTGACGAAACCTATATTAGCCCCAAGAACCGGCACTGAGACGTTGAGGTCGGCGGTTAGGTAATCACCATTGGTCGTGTCGCTCGCATTATAACGACACGGGTCTGATGTTTCGCCTTTTGCGATCAGATCGAGTAGCGAGTATTTCACCGAACAATTGCGGCGCGTATCCCTGACAAACGTCGCACCAAATCCCGATGTTCGGACTTTTTGATCAGGCCGCAATAGATCTTTGATGAGCAAACTCTCAATATTAAAAAGACGAACATCTTCGTATTTGTATCGCAAAAACAGGTAACTACGATTTTTTTGACTTACGGTTCGGCTGGTTTCAGCCGACACTGCAAAGCGATTTAATGTTGGACTGCCGACCTTATTGCCAAATGTATCTATCGGTTTTCCCGTCGCGTCCACCCGTTGGACGATGCCAAAAGTACCGTTATCAAACACTGAACGGAAAAATCTAGTAACGGTCGTGTCGCGCTGATATAGGACTGACAACGTTAATGGTGCAAAGCGTTTTTCGCCGTCATGAATGAACCTTGGGTTAACAAAATCGAATTGAGCCAGCTGCTGACGTTGGCTGACCTTTACTCTGGCTCCGCCCTGCCACAAGTTGCCAAAAAGATTAACGTGGCGAATATCAAAAAATCCGTTTGCTCCGACATCGGTCGAATAACCGCCGCCATACGACGCCAGACGCTCCGGTTGCTCATCTATATTTACGATCAGATCGGTTAGGCGTTCGTCACCGCCGGCTGAGTCGCCTTTGGGCTGCAGCTTTATCTCGACCCGCTGGAAAGCGTCGGTCGCGTAGAGATTTTGCTCACTTGAATAAACGTCCGCTGCTCGAAGCAGATCACCGGGTTGCAGGGTGATCGCCCGCAGAATTGCTTCTGTTTTAGTCGCTTCATTGCCGTTGACCAAAATGCGATCTATGCGGACCTTTTTACCTTCGTTCTCGACCTTAAATTCGAGCCTGACCTCGCGCTTTTCATCGCCCGGTTTGGCAGGGACATCAATAACAGATGATATGATACGCGCATCGTAGTATCCCTGCTTAGAATAAAATAGCGACAATTGCTGAACTGCGTTTCGCACTCTCGCCCGCGAATAAGTTCGAGCCGACATGCTTGGCAATTGCTGGATCAACTCACTGGTTGGTATAGCTTTATTGCCGACGATATTTACATCGCTTACAATAGTAGGTGGCCCTTCTTCGACAACAAAAGTGATAATTAAGTCCTTACCGTCTGTCGAAACACCCTGATTGACGCGAACTTCAGCCGAACGATACCCGAGTTCTGACATCAGGGATTGTATAGTCGCCCTATCATCTTCGAGAATGGCTTCACTTGTATATCCCCGTCCATAACCCAAGAATGGGACAACGCCCAAGACTGTAGCGACTTGTGATCCGAGAACCGTCTGAATATCTTCGACGGATAATTTATCGGTTCCTTTAACACGGATCTTTGTCAGGCGTAGGCGCCGGTCGAGATCGACATGGTAATTTACCTCGACCTTACGGCCCATCAGATCTTCGCCGCCTAATAACGAACATAAAAACTCAGTGTTATTGTCGATCGGTTTATTTTCACTGTCGTTAATGGCGGGAGTTATCGAACAGACCGGAGTCGCATTGGTGAAGAAATACCCTTGTTCCTGATAATAATTCTCAAGACGGCGTTCACCCTCGACTATCGCAGAATAATCAAGCGTTCCGTCACGTTTTATTGGCAAAAGCTTGGTCTGGGTCGTACTGCTAACCTTTCCAATTTTAGTCTTTTCATCAGCCGATTGGATCTTGACATCGACGGCGGGGCCGACCTTGCCCTTTAATTCTATTGAGACAGTGTTTGTATCACTGTCGTAAGTGATGCGTGGATCATCAAGCGTAGGTGCGATGAACTTATCTTTTTTCAAAGTTTCGCGGATCTTTGCCACATCGGCCATGAGGCGGTCACGCGAAAAATATCCGTCCTTTTTTAACTTAAGTTGACTCGCCAAGATCGGCTTATCGTAGCCCTGAATATTTATCTTAAACTCATCGACCTTAGCCTGATTATTAGGCGTGACCTTAAAAGTTACCCCAACCTGGTTTTCATTTTGCAGCGGTCGGCGCTCATAAACGACCTCAGATCGATAAAATCCGCGTTCACGCAGGTAATTGAGTATCTCGTCAGCATTGTTGCGTAGGGTTTGTTCGGTGATAGCCGTGCCCGGACTCAACAGGTTGAGTTTGAAGAGTAGATCCTGCTCCAGCACCGGATCACCGACGGTCGGGCCGATGACGACAGAAACTTTTTCGGCCTGGGTCTTTCGTTTGATATTAAACCGCAGATCAACTCCGCCAGTGGAATTTACCGTAGCCGCAACCGTGATAGTATCGATCTTTTTCGTCGAATAAAGAGCGTCTATGGCATCGCGAACATGTGTCGAAGAATAGGTTGTGCCTAAAGCATCTCTAGCAATGATCCGGTATTGTTCGGCCTGCGGTAGATTGATATCTGCCTGGCCGAAACTGATCTCAATTTTGTCGATCTGTTTCCGTTCATAATTGCTTTGAGCCGTGATGGACAAAGTTGAAAGGCACAGTGCCATTAAACCGACCAAGATTCGGGCGAGTAAATGCGCAGTAGCAAACCACCGCATGCTGTTACGCGGTGGAGTGTCTGATCTCGTATATTTCTGGATTCCCTTTTGCAAAAACCTCTTAAAACCTCTTACGGAAACGGATCTCGAAACTAAAATTGTCCCGCGTGCGCGTGACGTTGCTCAATGGCCGTTGCTCGTATTGAGCCACGAACGAAAGTTTATTGGACACCCGGTATTCAAACGCAAGCACCTGATTCTGGTCCTGCGAAAGATTGGTCGAATATGTCACACGCAAATTGTTATTTATCTGCCGCCCGACCGTCAGCCGTGCCGTCGGATTCAGCTGCTGGCCCGAAATGATCGGGTCGATCTCAAATACATTGAGGCCGAAAAGACGATCAGTCGCCTTGCGAGCCGGATTATTAATGATCGAATCCGTAAGGATCTCGGCGGCAGTATTGATACCGGATTGAGCAAGGGTCGGTATTCCGCCGCCCGTGTTTGCGAGATTTCCGGTCGTGATGAGCGAGACAACATCGGCCTGCGGCAGAGCAGGACTCGAACGGACTGTCGCCGCAAGCTGCTCCGAATCTTTTAACGGCCCCGCGAGATTAACAAAGACCTGATAGCCGGCGATCTCTGATTCGGCCTGTAGATTTATTACCGGCTCAAATGCCGTGTCGGGCGGAAATTCCAGCACGCCGCGTTGCACTTCGTAACGGTCCTTGCGGAAAAATATTGTACCGCTGTTTGCGGTAATACGGCCTGAGATACGTGGGTTTGATGCGTCTCCGCTCAAAACGAGCGAGACTGATGCGGTCAGATCTGCGACATTATTTTTTACAACTAAAGCGTCGCGGCCCTCGATCACCAGATCAAATCTCGGAGCATTATTACCCGAACCACCACCACCGGAAAGAGTTGGGTCACGCCTGGCGCCGACCACATTTGCGAGATCAATGTCTTTGGAATAGAGGCTGCGTCTGGCAAATACCCGTCCACTGATCGTAAGCTGCAGATTATCGGCTGGTGTCTCACGTTTGCCGGTGAGTTCGAGCTTTGCGTCTCCTGTAGTAAGAAAATCTTTCGGCAACGGAACGGTCACATTATTGCCGTCGAGCGTAAAGCGAAATGATTGCAGAGCCAAACCCTCCAGCAATCCGCCGCCTGTGGCGGTAAATTTGCCGCCGCCCAGATATCCCGCAGCTTCTTCGACCTCAACCTGATTTGTTGTGAATATTACCCTTGCGGTTACACGGTCAAAGGTAAATCTGTCAGATCCGAGAAAAGTCGCGACCGAACCGTTTATGACATTCGCACTGCCGGACAAACGCGCCGTCGAATTTGGCCCTAAAAGCCTCACGCTGGTGTCGGCAAAGCCAGAAAAGAAGGTGTCTTTGGTAAAAAGATTGACTAGATTGAGATTTACACGCCCGTCAATAGAGAGATTGTTTATGCCGTTGTCGGTTAGGGCTTTAACACCGGCGATCGTCATATTTGAGCCGCCGCCGGCGAATCTGGCTTTTTCAAAATTGATCTCGGAGGTATTGAATTTGATCAAGATCGGCTCAGCTGCCGATAGCGGCGTGTCTTGGATCTGAAGAGCGAGCTGCGAAAATGCAGCAGTCCCATTGAGACCCGCAGCCGAATAAATACGCTCGCCTTTGTCGTCCAATAGTGACAGATTACCGCCAAATTCGACGCGTCCCGTGCCGGTTCCGGTGATCCCATATCCTTTTGTCTGCGGAACAAAAGCGAGGAAAGGCGCTATCGGACTTTGATTAAAATCCGTGGCAACTTTGAACGGCAAATTTTCGTCGCCTAAATTTACCGTCGCATTTATAACCTGTGGATGACCGTCGAGGTCGGCTGTCAGGTCTGCGGTTAATATTTGGTTAATGGTATTTCCGTTGAATGTAACCTTGCCAATTGCAGTATCACTGACCAAAACGTTAGGAGCCGCACCGCTAAAATTTATATTATACGTAGAGGTATTATCGGATACACCGGTCGCTTTTGCCGTAAAATCCACATCGCCGGTGATCGCGGGAATGCTGTCATTTTTTGGCGTCAGAGCAATTAACAGAGGCACGGGGATCGTCTTGCCGCTCAGGTCAAGATCAAAAGCGGTCGATGCTCTGTCGTAGCTGCCAGTTGCGGTCAGTTTACCCGCACCGATCTGCATCTCGCCACGCTGTAGATCGATCAGCGTGCCTTTAAAAACTGCTTTGACGATAAGGTTGTCGAACGACTGTCCGGCGATGGTTCCTCTAGCTGATGTTAGATTGATCTCACCCTGTGATTCATTAGGCAGCCCACTAATATTTACCGTTCCGGACGTTTTGCCGTCGAGGTCGCGGATGCGGTCGGGCAATGTGACCGGCAATGCCGCGATCAAATTGCCCGCGTCAATACCCGACAAACTAGCACTAACGGCGATGTTATTTGTGCCGGAATTTGGAATGTTGACGGTAAACAAAGCGCTGCCGCCGTCGCTCTGCCGCAGTTTACCGTTTTTTAGATCGATACCTAGCGGCGATACAAATATGTCAGTCGCGACGCTGCCCACCTCACGCCCTCGCATTGAGAGCGAGTCGAGAGATGCTCTGCCATCGACGGTCGGAT
>JAYVOS010000096.1:0-2350 GCA_043757775.1 Chloracidobacterium sp.
GTCTCAACCATCTTTATTGCGGCATCGGCGTTGCGAGTGTGTACGATTACTGTTGCGGCACGCTGGAGATCGGGGTGATCGCTCAGCCACTGAGCAACGGCAAATCCAGTGCTGGCAAAATCTGTGTGGTCGTTCGACTCGTAATGGTGCGGCAGCAGGTCGTGATCGAGAAAGATCGCATCGTAACCGCTTTCAGACAAAAGCTGCTTCGCTTCTTCGACATTTTCGGCGATGTCGAGGAAATCACCCTTAAATCTTTTTGCGAACCAACGATGCCGCCGCGTATCGTCATCAAGCAACATTACCGCGATCGACGCACGCTCAACACTCAGATCAGCTAAACCAAATCTTATCAGTAGATTGCGAAAAAAACTCATAACTTGTGCTTCATCAATAATATATCACACCGGCAAAGGCTCGGCTGAAAGTCAAACTTGAATTCAAATCTGCCGGTGTTATAATCCAAGAATCCGTTTGTCCACGAAACAAAATGCCGCAAGAAAGAGCAAAAGATTATAAGCTAAAAGCCGTTCCCAACTTTGTCGTGCCTGACGCTGTCAAGACGGCTGACGACAATGATGAATGCCCTCTCTGCTATGGCACTGGAATGGAAATAGTCCTCGGCAAAGGGGCCCGAATCTGCTCGTGCCGAAAACGCAAGTCGCAATTCGGCCAATTCGAAAGCGTCCGACTGCCAAAGCGTTACGACGGATTTCATTTCAATAATTACGAACCTCGAAGCGAAACACAGAAACTCGCGTTCAAATTCGCAACAGGATTAACTCACGAATATCCTGCCGTTGATCGTGGTTTGCTGCTCATGGGCAGCGTAGGCGTAGGCAAAACGCACCTTGCGGTATCGATTTTAAAAGGACTAACGGAACGTGGATTCTCTTGTCTTTTTTATGAATTCGGCTCGCTGCTTAAAGAAATTCAGGATTCCTATAATCCAAGCACACACGCGTCCGAGCTCAAAGTCCTCACTCCAGTTTTGAACGCAGAGATTCTCGTTTTAGACGAACTCGGAGCCTCAAAGCCAACAGATTGGGTCCGCGACACAATGGCTCACGTCATAAACACCCGCTACAACGATAGAAAACTCACGATATTTACCACAAATTATCTCGACGAACGTCGCAACGACCGAGAAGAGATATTAGAGGACCGCATCGGGACACGCCTTCGTTCACGGCTCTATGAAATGTGTAAAACCGTTGCTATTACAGGCGACGACTTTCGCAAAAGGTTTGATAAAACCTCAATTTCCGCACAATAAAACTCAATAAATTCTCACAAGATAATACGTAATTTTATATAGACGAAGCATATTTTATTGTGTTAAACTTTATTTAACATTGCTGAAAATCGTTTCCCTCTCGGGTAACAGACAGGGGTTTTGACAATAAATTATGCTCTCAAATGATCAAGTTCTAAATAAAGGGCGCTACCGAATCGTCGATTCGTTTGGAGATAATGGTTTCGGTGTTTCATACGAAGCCTACGACACTATCAGCAATACCAGTGTGGTCTTGACCGAAACCGTCGGTAGTCGTGGCAAGGTGACGACGTTTAGCCAAATGGAAGCGATAAATGCCGCTTTCCTGAGCGGTGCCAAGAATCTTGTCGAGATCAAGCACGATTCGATCGCAGGAGTCCAGGACTATTTCGCTGACACTGACCGCCATTATCTGGTTACCGAACCAATTGATGGTTTTGCTTTATCAAAATACTTGCAGCCGTATGAGCCCAAACCGCAGCTTTCCGAATTATTGTCTTGGGCAGACAATCTACTTGACGCTCTGCATTTATTACACACGCGACCCACGCCGATCGTACACGGCGACATCGGTCCCGAAAATATAAAAATAACGTCTAACTCAGCCGTAAAGCTGCTCACCTCATTTGCTCGCAACGACGAGACTTCGGGCATCGTTAGTCTTGCACCTGCACTTTCGTCTGATGACGGCGGTATTAATTACCGTCCGTTAGAACAACTTTGGGATGGACTCGATTCCCTGTCGCAGAGACTGATCCTCAATCATTATGACGAAGCTTCAGAACGCTGGCTGTTACAGCCTTTGAATCCAGCTACAGACCTGTATGCTCTTGGTGCGACGCTCTATGCCGTTTTGACCGGTACGGTTCCGCCCGACGCTATTGAGCGTTCGATAGCTGCTATCGAAAATAAACAGGATCCATTGAAACCGCTCTCGGAATGCGATGTATCTGTCCCGTACGAGATATCCGAAGTGATAATGAAATCAATGTCTCTCCGCCGCGAAGATCGTTTTTATTCGGCAGTGATACTACGTCAGATCTTGCTCACAGCTACTGTTCGCGTCAAAGAACG
>JAYVOS010000097.1:0-2336 GCA_043757775.1 Chloracidobacterium sp.
CCAGACAAGTTTTGGCAGCAGGTCGCAGATGTCTGGTGTGAGGAGTGTTTCGTGGTAATCGACGGACAAAAGAGCGGCGACCTTGCGTGACCATTCAACGTCATCGGGGATGATGTCGTATTCGAGGTCATCGGCAGAAATGCCTGTCGTATAGGTCGAAACCTTTTGGTTTGAGTGCTTTGCCATCAAGGCGACGATCGAAGATGAATCGACGCCGCCTGACAAAAACGCACCGAGCGGGACATCGGCGACCATCTCCATTTCTGTCACACGATCTAACGTTTCCAAAACGCGGCTACTCCATTCGCGTTCATTCGACCCTGTCTCCTCGACAGAATAGTCGAGGTCCCACCATTCGTGCTCGCTGATCTCGCCGGTTTTCCAGACGATATAATGTCCCGGCAAAAGCTGATAAATGCCCGTAAAAAGCGTGTGGGGCGGCACCGGCCAGAGGAATGTCAAGAATTGATTTAAGGCGTCCGGGTCGAGTTTCGGCTGGACATATTTTGTCGCAAGTATCGCCTTGATCTCGGACGCAAATATAAAATTATCACCGGACGTTGCGTAGTAAAGGGGCTTGATCCCAGCGCGGTCGCGAGCGAGCGTCAACGTCTTTTCAACGTCATCCCACACTGCAAAAGCAAACATACCATTGAGTTTATCGAGACAGCCGACGTTCCACACGCGAAATGCCTTGAGCAGCACCTCGGTATCCGAACCTGTCGTAAATACCTCGCCTTTTGCCTCCAACTCGGCACGGATCTCCTTGTAGTTGTAGATCTCGCCATTGAGTGTGATCGAGTAACGCCGGTCTTCCGTAAGCATCGGTTGATGACCTGCGGATGATGTGTCAATTATCGAAAGTCGGCGGTGTCCTAGACAGGCCTTTAGTCTGTTTGGCCCGAATGTTCGGGACACAAAAACGCCCTCGTCATCGCGTCCGCGATGCTCGATCGAGAGCAGAGCCGCAGTGATACGCGTTTCAGGGTCAGGCGAAATTATTCCGGCAATGCCGCACATAAACTTAAGAAATTTCAACGCAAAGTCGCAAAGTCGCAAAGTCGCAAAAGGTTAGAACCGTTTAACTTTCCCTTAATAAGTTTCATTTTTGTGCTTTGGGTCTTAACATCTTAGCGTCTTTGCGTTAGTTAGTCTTGGGTTTGAGTGTTGCCCACAGATGCCAGCCGAGCAAACCCGCAAACGTTAGCCAGCTGACAGGCAGCGGCGGGGCGTACATAAATTCTTTGTGAGTTTCGACCAGTTCAAAATCAGCAAAATCATTAAGGATCTCACTACGTCCGTAAACCTTTGAATACGGATTAAAAGGCCCGTCGGTGCTGACATTGATAAAATTGCTTATCGTTAGGTATTTGCTGAGCCCCATTTTACGGGCATTTGCAAGATGATCGCCGTAGATGCCGCCAGCCTTTATTCCAAATCCATACATTCCCGCAAGACCGATCCTACGCAGCACACAGATTGCCAACAGATAGTTAAGCGACCATTTGGCGTAGAGCATTACGAACAGATGTCCGTCAGGTTTTAGCACTCTTTTAATTTCTGCCTGTGCCTTTTTGATCTCAGGAATATGATGAAGCACGCCGTGACTGAATACAATGTCGAATGAATTTTCATCAAACGGCAGCTCGACAGCACTTGCTTGTTCGATACGGTCAAATGGTAGATCATGCAGTGAAAACCGCATCTTTACACGCTTTACCGATTCGTCGGTAAGGTCTGCTCCACTGTAAATGCCGCCGCGTTTTACGATCTGCTCGGCGTCTGCACCTTGCCCGAGACCGATCTCAAGAACCCGTTTTCCGGCGAAATCTATCCGGTCAAGATTGGTCAGTATGTGCGGTTCTTTTGTGTATCGAAAATCATCGTAGCGGCGGAAAAACTCTTCGTATTCGTGGCGAGACTCTTCGCCCAAATCACCGACAAGCTCGGCTCCGCATGGGTGTCCCTGCCAAAAATCTTTGATCTCGTTTTCCATTTGATCTAGCTTTTACTTTCGATCAGCCGTGCCAATGCATACGTCATCCATGCCTGTCCCCAACGCATAAACGGCGTCTTGACAGTGCCTCTCTTACGTTTTTGATAATAGAAAAACCCCTGCGGGTCGTGCATATTAGTTGCCGCCCAATCTGCAATTTTAGCAGCAAGAGGCAACATCCGCTCGTCGTTGTTTAGTTCGCACAAAGATGAAATTGCAGCGGCAACTGAGTGAATATCGACCGGATAAACGCTGTTATCGTAATATTTAGGTGTTCCATTGTCGAGGAAAAAGTTGTCAAGCCAGTAGTTTGTGCCGGTTGTTATGGCTTGCTCGGTCT
>JAYVOS010000098.1:0-8541 GCA_043757775.1 Chloracidobacterium sp.
CGCGGGAGAGCTTTGCCTCCTGCAGATTTGTCATCCCGATGATGTCCATGCCCCACGAACGATAGACGTTTGACTCGGCTTTGGTCGAGAAAGCGGGGCCTTCCATACAGATGTATGTTCCGTTTCGGTGAACGGTGACGCCGACCTCTCTGCACGCCGCCTCAATAATGTCGCCAAGCTCGCTACATACCGGATGTGCGAAAGTGACGTGGCCGACGATGCCTTTGCCAAAGAATGTGGATTCGTGTGCTCTCGCTCTCGTGCGGTCAAAGAACTGATCGGGGATCACGAAATCCGTCGGCACATACTGCTCTTGGAGCGAGCCGACCGCCGAAACGGACAGGATGTATTCGACCCCGAGCATTTTCATCGCGTAGATGTTCGCCCGAAAAGGAAGCTCTGATGGCGTGAGCTTATGCCCGCGTCCGTGTCTCGGCAAAAACGCGACGGTCACGCCGTCCAATTCACCCACAATAAACGCATCCGAAGGCTTACCGAAAGGCGTATCAACCGCGATCTCACGCACGTTTTCGAGTTCCGGCATCTGATACAAACCGCTGCCGCCAATAATTCCGATATTTACTTTTTCCATATTAGATCGTATTTAATTAGGAAACGGACAACTTTCATTGTCCGTTTCCTAATTATTAGCTGCTATTTCTTAGCTGCAGGTGGAGCAGGTTTACCCGGAGCCGTTGCTCCCGGTTTTGTGCCCGGCGCAGGTTTGCCGGCAGGTGGTGGCGGTCCACCTTCGGGGCCGCCCGGCTGCATCTGCGGCATCTGCCCTTGTTGCTTTTGCTGCATCTGCTTGATCTGATCGTCGGAGACAGCAGGAACCGTGAAGTCTTCGGGGACCGAGATGTTGTTCGCCTTGACGATATCATCGATCACCTTTTTCTCTTTCTCAGTTTCCAGCTTGTTTTTGACGTAATCCTTAACAGGAGCTTCGCGGGCCTGTGGATCAGCGGGATCCTTAAATCCGGTCGAGATCAGTATGTGGCGAACATCATAGGTGTCAGCGATCTTGCCATCCGGACCTTTTTCTTTGCCGGGGCCGAGCTTACGCTCAAGCTTGATGATGTGATAACCGAAATCGGATTCTACGAGTTCCGGTGCGACCTGTCCTGGTTCGAGAGCGAGAGCGGCGGTTTCAAACGGAGCTACCATACGGCCTTTCGGCGTGTCAGCGTATAGACCGCCTTTGCCTTTTGTGCCTGGGTCGTCTGAGACCTCGTCGGCTAGTTTAGCAAAATCTGCACCACCTTTGATCTGGTCCAATATGCCTTGAGCCTTCGCTTTTTTCTGTGCAGGGTCGAGCTCAGGATGAGATGCGATATATGCCGCTATGTCCTCGTCAGTGACTTTTGTCTGTTCGGTTGCCTTTTTAGAATAAAGCTTTGCGAGAAACTGCGCCTGCTGCAGTTTTACTTGCAGATTGGTCTTGTCGATGAACTCTTTTGACAATTCGCCCGCACTCAATTTCTTTTCGAATTCCGCGCGATAGATGCGGATCTTGGCAAAAATGTCACGAGCCTGCGTCTTTTCTTCGTCGCTGATCTCACGTTTCTCCATTTCTGGATTGCCCTCTTTAAGAACGGCAATCTTGGCGTTGAGGAATGCGTCAAATTCGTCAGCATGCGAACGCTGCTCGGTCGCACGGCTCAAACCAATCCTTTCCAAAAGGCTCGGGCCGGACTTGGCCTGGTTGTCTTCGTCCCAATATGCCTTGGTCATCTCATCGGTAATGAAGCCAAACGCGGGCATCGGACCTTTGTCTTTATTGATCTCGCGGTCGTAATTGACGGCGATGATCTCGGAACGAACATTGTCCATTTCCTGAACATTTGTCTCAGACGAAGCCAAGCCGTCTTTCTGTGCTTGGCTTGCAAATGCCAAAAGCTGTTTCAGATTTTCGATCTGCTGCTTCTTCATTTCGGGGTCTTCGGCCAGCTTTTTCAAGATCATCGGGTTTGTCTTAGCAACATCCGATAGTAGGAGTTCGATCTCCTCTCGGCTGATCGAGTTAAACGATACGTTTGCCGCACCGCCGACCTTCTTTTTCCAAACCACCAGCCCACCGCCGATCGCCAGAATGACGACAACCAAAATTAGTCCTTTTATTAAATTGCTCAATGTATGAATCCTCTCTGTCAGAAATACTCAAGATTTTGCCAAACGGTTATAATATCAAATTCCGCTAATATCAGCTAATGAAAACGTGTACTAGGTCATGGTTCAGTTTGAAATTCTTTTCTTATAAGTACCCCTTTTCGTTGCGACTGGCTCAGGCAACAAAGCAACTACGTCTGCGATGCTCCATAGTTTCGATGTAACACCTGCTTCCATAGCCGGAGTGCATTTGATGCTTGAGTGTATTTTAACAAAGTTATAAACCATGTAATGAAGTGAGATCGCGAAAATGTGATTCTCAAGTTTACGGCTATATGCGTTGGTCAAACGCGAGAATCTTTTCATGCTCTGACGCATGGTTAAATTCTGCCTTTCGATGTAGCTTGTCGAAACATCTGCTTTCTTAGGCTTACCAACAACCCTTACTTTTTTCGCACCGACACAAGCCGGAGCGGAATAGCGAACCTCATTCTTTTGTTCTGCCTGTCCGTATGCTTTGACCAGCATCGCATAGTCATCGTCCGAACCAAACGATTTCTCGACTGCCTCTAAATAGAAGTGATAGCCGTCTGACGTTAGCTGTATGCGGTTTGCCATACGCTCTGACAAGTCCTGTATGAAAGCGTTAGCGGCTACTGCATTACGCGAACCAACGTGCCAGCAAGGAACTAGCTTCGTATCGGCATCAATCGAAACCCAAGTCCAAGCATCGCCCCAGCCAGCTTCTTTTTGCTCGGCTGTCGCGTTCTTTGCCTTTGCACCGACGAAAGACCAAATCTCATCTACTTGAACCTTTTTGCAAGTCAGGTTACGAAACGCTTTGTTCTGATACTCCAAACAAGCCGCGCCAAGATCAGCAAGCAATTTCAGAACGGTATTTTTGGAAACGCCTGTCATACGAGAGATCGCGTTTATACCCATGCCGTCTGTTAGTGCCGATACTATGATGATTCGCTTTTCGTCGGTTAAGTAATTCATAGTGACTATTATGCTTGAGTAAATAACTAATGTCAAGTTGTAAAGTACATCTTGACATTTACGTCTCAGTTTGTAAAATAGCTATATGGAACCTACTACGATCACTAGCCCCGGCGATCTAATCAAACATCTATTAACCGAACGTGGTTGGACGCAAGACGACCTTGCGGCCATAATGTCGCGTTCGCGGCAGTCGGTTAACGGATTGATCTCGGGAAAGGTCGAACTAACACCAGAAACCGCAAAGGCTCTTTCCCGTGCTTTTGATAATAATTTTGATACGTGGTGGATGCTTGAGGGGAAATACAGGGAATCTTTATTAGAGAATCCTATCCCGACCGACGCTAAACGCTTGTCAATCCTGAAACTGGCTCCAATTAAGCACATGCAAGATCGCGGCTGGATAAGCTCCGATAAGACGCTTGACGAACTAGAGCCTGAATTAAAAGATTACTACGAAACCGACGATCTTGAAAAAGATTTTGAGGTGCCCATGTCTTTTAAGCGAACAGTTAAACAGGCCGATCTCAATCGTCCTGAGCTTGCATGGGCATTTCGCGTAAAGCACCTTGCCTCAATGCTCCCCGCCGGTAAATATCAGGATATAAATATGGCTCCAATGCTTTTGGAGCTTCGAGGATTAGCAGCAAAGTCTAAGGCTGTTCACAAAATACCGGATTTGCTCAAAAGCTATGGAGTGCGTTTCGTCATCGTTGAACCATTGCCTCGTGCCAAGATTGACGGCGCCGCTTTTTGGTTGGACGAAGACTCGCCAGTTGTTTCGCTGAGCGCCCGCTTCGACAACATTGGTTCTTTTTGGTTTGCCCTGCTTCACGAGTGTATTCATATCAAATATCGGGATCGATTTTCCCTAGATACAAATCTAGATGCGTTCCATTCGACAGATGAACATGAAATTAGAGCGAACGACGAAGCCTCAGAATTACTTATCCCGCGTTTAAAATTGGAGGCGTTTATGAATCGCTGGCGGCCTTATTACTCGGCGGCTCGGATCAATAATTTTGCTACCCAAATTGGAATACATCCGGGAATTATTGTCGGTCAGTTGCAGCACCGAAAAGAGATAGGTTACAACGCACACCGCGACCTCATGGCAAAGGTTCGTGATCTGGTGACGCTCACGGCGTTCACCGATGGCTGGGGCAGGCCAACCCCTCAAGTACGACGAGTAAGGTAGGTAACGAGATATGGCAGCAACAGGCGTGGCAATAGCCACAAACAATCAGATGCTCACTTTAATGGAGCGATGGAAAGACGCGACAGGCTCTAGACAGCTTGATTTTGAGGCTTTTTCGGTTTGGGCTGTTTCAAACAAATTATACGACCGACGACCGATCAGCGCCGAAAAGCAATGTGAAAATGAGGCTCGCCGAGCGGTTAGGCAAGCTCACCATTTAAACCCTCAAGGGGTAAAGGTTCGCACATATCGAACCTTTCCATTGACGTATAAAGGCGAGCAGTTGCTTATGGAATATGTCGATGTGCGCGAGGCCGCTCCAGACATCGCCCAAAAAGCATTCGATTATGACTACACGCGAATCGAAAACGATGTCAAACGCCACAGCATTGAGAAGTTATCCTACGATGATAACAACATGTTTGGGGCGATCTTGGAATCTTATTCTTATGATTTCAATGAAGTTGCTGAGGGGGCGAGAATGACGGGCGAGTATGATGATTCATACGACGATGAGAACACGCAGGACTAAGGCTTATCCCAACGCGCATTGGCGGCATCTTTTGCGATTTCTTTGCGACGTTCAGGGGTAAGGGCTGCCTTTCGAGCAGGTCCGCCAATGCGTCCACCGAGTTGTCCGGCTTTCGCCTTTGGTGACAGTTCCGGCTCGACCGCATCGCCTGTGGTAAGGTCAACGATCATCTTAGCTAATTGGTTTGCGTCTCGCGGTCGTTTCGGTTCTGCCATAGTATAAGCATTATATCATGCTTGAGCAAAATTGAGTTATTCGTTTAACAAAGTTGCGCGATGTTGCGCGTAAGTTGTTGATTTAAAATGACTTACGAGTAAAAATAAATGTTGCATTTGTGGAATTATGTGCTATCCTGTCCTTACGAGCGGTAAACCGACAGCCGCGATAATCCACTTTGACAGGTTCTGCGATTGCAGATCGTCAGTGGATTTTTAGTTTGGGATGTCGGAATTTGAAAATATACGCACCCGTAGCTCAGTTGGATAGAGCGGTTGTTCCGCAAACAACGCTGTCGCAGGTTCGAGTCCTGCCGGGTGCGCACCCCTTAATTCTCTTGACATCTTTAAGCGATTTGACGCATCATACTAATTGCGGAACAATCGCTCTCTGAGCTTTCAGGGAGAGAACGGGAAAAGCTGGAGTTAATTTAACTCCAGCTTTTCCTTTTTAAATGAGATATTTCAAACTGAACCATGACCCGTGTACTACTCGGATGTCTGCACCAGTTCGAGTAAAACTCCGCCAGTCGTCGTCGGATGAACAAACGCTACCAGACAGCCCTCTGCTCCGATACGCGGTTTCTCATCAATTAAACGCATACCCTGCGATTTTAGTTTCGCGAGGCTCGCCTCAATGTCATCGACCTCGACGGCGATGTGGTGAATACCGCCGCCTCGTTTCTCTAGAAACTTAGATATTGGCGAATCGTCGTTCGTCGGTTCGAGCAGTTCGATACGGCTCTCGCCAATAGGAAGCATCGCAACCCTGACTTTCTGATCCTCGACGATCTCAGTATGAACGTTCTCAAGCCCGAGAGCGTCCGACCAGAATTTGAGAGCTTCGTCGATGCCTTTTGTTGCGATGCCTAAGTGGTTGATCTTCATTAGTTGATTATTTCTTCGACTGCGGAATATGGATCGATCTGCTTCTCAGCGATCTTTGCTGCTAGTTGGTCGAGCTTTTCGCTCGTGCCATTTTGTTTCATTAAGTCCGACAGCAGACGTTCCTGCACAAGCTCAGTCAAACGCCATTTTGCTATCGCCGTTTTTCGCACAACGCCATTTTCCTGCTTTTGAAATTCGAAATAGCTAGTGATCGCCGCCGAAAGGTCATCGATGCCTTTGCTTTCGGTGGCGATGGTGGGCACGATCGGCGGCATCCACATGTCGGGGCGATGAGCGAGGCTCAGAAGCGATTCGAGTTCCTTTCGTGTCCGCAAGACGCCTTCGCGGTCGGCCTTGTTGATGACAAAAACGTCGCCGATCTCCATTATTCCGGCCTTGATCGCTTGAATATCGTCGCCCATTCCGGGCACGAGTACGACGACCGAAACGTCAGCCGTCTTGACTATCTCAACCTCGTCCTGGCCGACGCCGACCGTCTCGACAATCACTTTGTCAAAGCCCGCAGCGTCCAATATTGCGACCGCATCGACCGTCGAACGCGACAGCCCGCCAAGATTTCCACGAGTCGCCATCGATCTGATAAACACATTTTTATCCAGCCCAAGCGTCGCCATCCGAATGCGGTCGCCGAGGATCGCACCGCCGGAAAACGGGCTTGACGGATCAATGCAGACAATACCGACCTTTTCGCCTTTGTCCTTGTAATAAAATGCCAGCTTATCGACCAGCGAAGATTTCCCCGCACCCGGCGAACCAGTAATGCCGACAACCATCGCCTTGCCGGTGTGCGGAAAAACGGCTTTCATCAGCTCTGCAGCATCACTCGTGCCGCCCTCGACCTTAGTGATCGCACGGGCAACCGAACGCGGGTCTCCGTTGAAAAGCTTTTCTGTTATCTCGCTAATGGTCATTACAAAAACACCAAACCACTATTTTCTCATTCTTTGATACGAAACAAAAAGGCGAGCCTTTATTTGGCCCGCCATTCTGCATTCTAGATTCTGTGTTCCGAATTTAGCTTACATTTGCCCTTCGTCAGCCGACGGGCCGTAGATCGAGGGAACAGGGATGTCATTTAAGCGAAGATAGACCGAAAGCTGGCCGCGATGGTGAATGATGTGATTCATCACGAATGAACGCATTACGGCGACTTTTGGCATTGTCATATAGACCTGTTCGCCGTTTCGCATCGTCCAGTCGGTAAAGAACGTCTCATCCGGCGTTTCGCCCAAGATGATCTTGGCTTTGGCGATGTGATCGTCAAAGAAAGCGAGTAATTCCTCGGTCGAGGTTGGCTCAAACGGCTTGAAATCAGCGGTGGCAAAATCGAGAACGTCCTGCTTGAGCGTCTCTTTTGTCCAACCAAACATCTCGGCACAATGGACGGCGAGACGGCCAAATGTCATTGACTTTTCGTGCGGTTTCCAATCAAATTTCTCGGGCGGAACGCGTTCGAGTAGGCTGCGCGTAACCTTTGCCTCGTTGTCTAACTCTGCCAAAAACGCCGTTGCGAGACGGCCGGGACTCTGTGCGGTACTTGTACTCATATTTTTTCTCCTGTTGTTTGGAATTTAGAAAACCAATATATCAAAATTGTTTCAGTGATGCAACGTGAAACGGCTAGCTGTCAACACTTTTTTTGAAAGCGATTACACAGATCTATCGGATCAAGACGGATGAGAAATAAAAATATCTTAGATCCGTTTTATCCGCCTCATCTGTTAGATCCGCGTTCAAATAGTCTTTTAGTTCAGCCTAGAGTGACTTAAGTAAGTTTTTTGCGATCACGATCCGCTGGATTTCGCTCGTGCCTTCGCCGATGGTACAAAGTTTTGAGTCACGCCAGTATTTTTCAGCGGGATAGTCTTTAGTGTAGCCGTAGCCGCCGTGGATCTGGACGCTTTCTTCGGAAACTCGGACGGCGGTTTCGGAAGCGTAAAGTTTTGCCATCGCCGATTTTTGCGTGACGGGCTTACCAGCGTCTTTGGTCGCCGCTGCCTGCAAGGTCAGCAATCTCGAACATTCGATCTGCGTCGCCATATCAGCGAGTTTAAATTGGATCGCTTGAAAATCGGCTATCGGTTTGTCGAACTGCTGACGCTCTTTGGCGTATTTGATCGCGGCTTCGTAAGCTCCCTGAGCAATACCAACCGACAGAGCGGCGATCGATATACGGCCTCCGTCGAGGACCTTCATCGCCTGGAGAAAGCCTTCGCCCTCGATGCCGAGCAGATTTTCGCCAGGTACGATGCAATCCTCAAATACGACCGACGCCGTTTCCGAAGCCCGCATTCCGACCTTATTTTCCTTTTTGTCGGAACGAAAGCCGTCCATGGACTTGTCGAATATGAACGCCGAAATACCACGATTTCCTTGTGCCTTATCGGTGATAGCGACGGCGACGAGCGTGTTGCAAGCGATCGCGTGCGTGATGAAATTTTTTGAGCCGTTTACTTTCCATTTGTCGCCATCTTTAATGGCATTGGTGCGGGTGCCGCCCGCGTCGGAGCCTGCCTGGGATTCGGTCAAACCCCACGCTCCCCACGATTCGCCCGTGACGAGCGGCACGAGATATTTTT
>JAYVOS010000099.1:0-2326 GCA_043757775.1 Chloracidobacterium sp.
CCATTTTTGGCTTTTTTGGACAAGTCGAAACACATAAAACCCGGTAATAATTATCGCTGCCGGGACAGCCGGCAGTACATATCCCGGTAGTTTCGAGCCCGATATCGAAAAGAAAATGAGCGGCACTGCGAGCCAAGCGGCAGCGAAGAGGAGAAGAGGAGAAGGCGAGACGCCGCAACGCAGCGATGGCGCCGGTCTGCGTAGCCGGTCACGAATCGTACTCGCAATCGGTGCTATGAAAAAAGGTAGCCACGGGAGCGTCATCAGCGGCAAAACCCATAGGAAAAAGTAAAATGGCTGCGGATGCTGGTATTTATTTGAGAGGAAACGCTGAAAGTGGTGTTGAACGAAAAACTCGTCGATAAACGGCCAGCCATTTCGCAAGTAAACCGGCACGTACCAGATCGACGCGACCGCGAGGGCCAAAGCCGTTCCCCAAAACAGGCTCAAGACAAACGCTTTCGACGGCAGTTTCCACGATATGAGGTGATAAAAAGCGACTATCGCAAACGGAAAAAGAATGCCGATCAGCCCTTTCGCAAGCAGCGAGACTCCGATAAAAAAGTAAAAAGAAAGCAGCGGTAAGCTATACGGTTTGAACGACCTATCTGTGGCTTGGTCAAAGATAAAATACCCAACCAGTGCCGCCGTCATCGGAAAAGTGATGATGATATCAAAACTTGCTCCGTGTGAAAACACGAGTATCCCCAGCGTCGATGCTGCGATGATCGCAAGCCAGTTTGCGTAGGAATTAACCACAGATTTAACAGAGAGCATAGAGATGTTGGATACGGATGCATCCGATCTTCGATTCTCTGTGACCTCTGTGTTCTCTGTGGTTAAACTCTTACCAAGCACCCACAAACTTACGATCGTTCCCAAACCAAACAACGCCGGGCCGAATCGGGCTGCGAATTCATTAACACCAAAGATCTTATACGACGCCATTTCGAGCCAATACAGCAGTGCCGGTTTTTCGAACCAAGTGAATCCGCCAAGCGTCGGCGTGACCCAATCGCCTCGATCAAACATCTCGCGGGCGACCTGGGCATAGCGCGGTTCGTCCGGGCCGACGAGCGGTATCGTGAGGCCAAAAAAATAGATGAAAACAGCGAAGAGAGCGAGTAGCCCCCAGACATAATTGGGGATAACTCCGTTACTCGATGTTTTGGGCTTTGTAATTTCCGCCGTCATAAATAAGAATGTAAAGTATTGCTGAAAAACGGCTTGTTATCAAATTATGGGCGATAAAGAAAGATTACGTGTTGCTGCGATAGGCGTCGGGAGTTTGGGGCGGCATCATGGCCGTAATTATGCCGAGATGGCCGTCGAGGGCCGCGTTGAGATGATCGGCGTGTGCGATGCTAATGCGGAAACGGCGGCGAGTGTTGCAAGTGATAACGGGGTTGCGAGTTTTACGGATTGGCGCGATCTGATCGGCAAGGTTGACGCCGTTTCGATAGCGACGCCAACGGAGACGCATTGCGAGATAGCATGTGCATTTCTTGACGCGGGTGTTAATGTTCTAGTCGAAAAGCCTATCGCCCTTACGCTTGCCGAAGCAGACAAGATGACCGCCGCCGCAAAGTCCGGCGCAAAATTAATGGTCGGACAGCTCGAACGCTACAATCCTGCGATGGTCGCACTGCGTCCGCACGTCACGCGGCCGCTGTATTTTGAGATACACCGCGTGTCGCCGTTTCCCAACCGCTCGTTAGATGTCGATGTTGTGCTGGACGTAATGATCCATGACCTCGACGCTATCCAGTGGCTTGTCGGCAGCGATGTAAAAGTCTCTGAGATTCGAGCCGTGGGCATTCCTGTGATCTCCGACAAGGTTGATGCGGCTAACGCGCGGATCGAATTTGAAAACGGAACCGTCGCTAACATAACGGCCTCTCGCATTGGTACCGAGCGGATCCGCAAGACGCGTTTTTATCAGACGAATTCTTATGTCGTGTTGGATTACGCAACGAAATTTGCTTCAGTCACCTCGCTTAATCCTCAAGCTGCACATCCGCTCGCGGGCATATCGATAAACCGTTTAGAGATCAATGATGTAGAACCGCTGCGAGCCGAGATCACGGCGTTTTTAGATGCGATCGAAAACGACACCGAGCCTCCAGTAACCGGCGAAGACGGGCGGCGTGCGTTGGCATTGGCAGTAGGAGTTTTGAAAAAGATAGACGCTCACATGGAGCGGTTGAATGTATAAGGAGTAGGAGAGCAAGACACCGACCGGCTTGCCCTCCAGTTGTCTTATGCGCCAGCCGAGTCTGGTCGTGTAGTAGCCGTTTGGGCCTGCATACTTTTTAGCCATTCTTGG
>JAYVOS010000100.1:0-2325 GCA_043757775.1 Chloracidobacterium sp.
CCGACCGGCCCCGGCATATTCGGAACGATCACGTCGCAGAACTATAACCACGTAATGAATACGACCGGCGGAACATTTGCAGCCATGGCAAACGATGTGACCGGGACCAGTGCGCAGCTCGGAGCTTTGGCCCTCAACGGCGGCACGACGATGAATCACCAACCGTTGGCTACGAGTCCGGTCCTCAATACGATCCCTATCGGCACGAGTGACTGTGGAGCGGCGATCATTGTCGATCAAATTAATCTTACGCGGCCTCAGCAAACCGGATGCGAAAAGGGATCGAGGGAACTCCGGGCAGCAACCGCAGCGGGTGTTTCGGTTTCGGGACGTGTTGCGAGGGCAGACGGACGCGGTATCGTAAACGCAAGGATCACGGTCACGGGCGGCACATTGACACAGCCGCGTGTCGTATATACCCGACGCGCCGGCCAATACATCATCGAAGACCTGCAGGCAGGTGAGACATACATCATCACGGTCGGCAGCCGACGATATATCTTTACGGACCCGAGCCGTCTGCTGAACCTAACGGATAACGCCACGGGTGTTGATTTCGTCGCTAATTAGTAGAGCGGAAGTAGTCGGTAGTCAGTAGTCGGTAGTCAGTAGTCAGTAGTCACTAGTCAGTAATCGGTAGTCAGTAGTCGGTAGTCAGTAGTCGGTAGTCAGTAAAACTGGAAAGTGGAAAGTTGAGGATGTGAAATTCTTAGCTTTCCACTTTCCATTTAACATTTATCAGTTATCAGTTATCAGTTATCCGTTATCAGTTCTCAGTTATCAGTTATCCGTTATCCGTTATCCGTTCTCAGTTCTCAGTTATTAGTTACCGCTTTCCGTTCTCCCTTTGTGCCCTCTGTGTCTATGTGGTGAATTCTTATTCGTGACATTCGTGGCTAAAACTTCTTCGGTTATCAGTTATCAGTTCTCAGTTATTAGTTATCCGTTATCAGTTATCAGTTCTCAGTTCTCAGTTATTAGTTACCGCTAGCCCATAATACAACTTGACAATTGCCGTAATCCCCTTATACTCGTTAAATCAAGTTTATTTCAATCTAATTCGTGTAAGTTTCGATATCCGTCTGCTGTTTAGTGCGGAGAGTTTTCTATTAGCTATCTTGTAGATTGTTTTTAGCAGGGATATTTCTTATATGGTAAAAAGCCGCAAACTGTCCAGTTACGCCACCGCGACGATCAGCCTGATCGCGCTCCTCAGCCTCACCTCCATCGCCGCCACGGCCAAATCGAGTTGCACACGTCCAAATCGCGTTGCACAGGCACCGAGCCGCTTTGCACGCGTACAAATCGCGTTGCACACATCCGAATCGCTTTGCACAGATCCCAGCGGCGTTGCACGCGTACAAATCGCGTTGCACACATCCGAATCGCTTTGCACAGTTGCAAATCGCGTTGCACGCTTGCAAATCGCTTTGCACAGCCCCAGTGCTGGGGTTTCTCTATTTAACAGCCATCGGCAAGGAGCAGCATCTCTATGAACGACGAGGAACGAAGATACTCTAACTGTTATCAGTCCATGGATAAATATGGTGATGACCATGGCGTCGATTTCGGCGCGGTGGGAATGGCACTGTTTGTCATTATCAAAAATATTGTTGACCACATTTTGAGTACAGGCGGCGAACAATCGGCCGTCAAAGGTGCGGTGGGCCAAACGGTCCAGCTAAAGTCCCTCAAACGCGAGGCTCTTCGCGAATGGGCTTCTGAGGTCGCCAGTACCGCTCGCGGCATGGTCTATGCATTTCCGGGTATCGATGAGCTTTTCCGTATGCCTCGAAACCGGAGCGATGCCGATCTTTTGTCGGCGGTACGCGGATTTGTCCAAAATGGGATCCCTTACGACCTGGACTTTGCGGCTTACGGTTTGCCGAAAACTTGGCGTGCCGACGGCACAGCTCTGGCAGACGAGTTCGAGATTTCCGTTACCGACACCGATAGCGTACAGGCCACAAGCGCGGGCAAAACCGCCGCTCTCTACGATTGGGTGACGCAGGGCGCCCGTGCCCGTCGCGTCTTAAGGGCGATCGGAGCTAACGTTTACGCCGACAACCCCGAAAAGCTAGCTGCCTGGCTGACAGCCTCGCACATCGAAAAACGTCCAATTAAAAAGAAGAAACTGTAAGGCCTAAACTTTGAACGAAACAGTTGACCACTGACAACTGATAACTGACAACTGATAACTGACCATTTGACCGAGAGAAAAGTATATATGTTGAACAAACGCCCAACCGGACGCTCCATCGCTTTAGCCGTAACCATCGCCCTCGCAGCCATCACCGCCACCGCCTCCGGTGCAACCGGCTTCGG
>JAYVOS010000101.1:0-30671 GCA_043757775.1 Chloracidobacterium sp.
GCCTTAAGCAGGGATTGTCGGTCGAGATGCCGCTTTATGATTTTAAGACACACACCCGCAGCGACGAGATCGACGTGATCGAGCCGAAGCCTGTGGTCATAGTCGAAGGGATGCTGATCTTTGCCGAACCGCGCGTGCTCGACCTGTTGGATGTGAGAGTTTTCGTCGACACGCCCGACGATATTCGGCTTCTCCGACGACTGCGACGCGATGTTATCGAACGCGGCCGAACGTTTGAACGCACGCTCGATCAATACGAGCGGACGATCCGGCCGATGCATTTTGAATTTGTCGAGCCGTCAAAACGCCACGCCGATATCATTATCCCCGAAGGCGGGCAGACGGGCGTGAGCGTCGAATTTTTATGCGGGCTCGTCCGCGAAAAACTAAATCAGGAAACAAAAGCAGCTAATTAATTGATGGATCACTCAGAACAAGAACTGGTAAAAGCTGCGACCGCCGTGCGTGAGAGAGCCTTTGCTCCATATTCAAATTTTAAGGTAGGAGCCGCTGTAGAAACGGAAAATGGCGATATATACACGGGCTGCAACGTCGAATCGGCCAGCTACGGCCTGACGGTATGCGCCGAGCGAGTCGCGATCTGGAAAGGCATCTCTCGCGGAGTAACTAAATTTGGACGCATCGCCGTCGTGGTCGATACCGAAGAATTAACGCCTCCATGTGGTGTCTGCCGACAGATAATCTGGGAATTTTGCGGCGATGTGCCTGTGATCCTCGCGAACCTCAATGGCAAAACCGAAACCGTCCAGATGGCGGAACTGCTGCCGCGGGCGTTTGACTCCAAATTCTTAAAATAAAAGAGCGTTGAAGGCCCGACAAGATGATTTCATAGATGACCCCGAAGTTTATTACACGCCTATTAAAAGCCTAAAGTGTGCTGGCCGATGTGTTCGGTACCAGTACCAACTCTTTTAGAAATGCAGAGTGAACGAGCCCGCCACACGCCGAGGGGACATCAAATAATATTGCCCGTCGCCGAGTTCGCTCTCGGCCACCGGGTCGCGGCGGTTGCCCACATTGGAGGCGTCTATACGCAAATCCCACTTCGGCGTTCGATAGCCTGCGCTGAGGTTGAAGGTGGTAAAGCCACCCACCGGCGCGGTGTTGCGCTTGTTCAGGAAGCTCCCACCTGTGTAATACACATTGACGCCTCCCGTAAACCCGCGCTCAGGAGCATAAAAGATGCCGAACGCCGCAAGATTGTGGGCAGACATTTCCAGCCGCTTTCCGGCAAGCTGCGTAGGCACGCCGCCGAAAAACTGCACGAAATCAGTAAACCGCGAGTCGTGGTAGCTGTAGGTTGCCTTGGCCATGACGTTATGGGTCGTAAATACGGAAACGCCGGATTCAAATCCCTTGAAACGCGACGATCCGGCATTGACGAGGGCGGGCAATCCGTTGACCTCGACCGGTGTGACCAGATTCTTGAAGTCCATCAAAAATCCGGAGGCTTCCACCTCCACGCGGCGGTCAAATAAGCGCGCCTTCATCCCACCTTCGACGCTGCGAGCGGTTTCCGACTCCAGGATGAGGCGGTTGTTGAAAGTCTCTATGCCGAAATCAATGGCCGCGGGTTTGAACGTGTCGCGGTAGTTCGCGTACAGATTGACGGAATCCTGGTTCTTTTGCCAGGCAGTGACGATTAATCCGATACTGCCTCCAGGCCTAATGGTCGTCCGCCGGTCCGAATCGCTGGTACCTGCGCTGGGATCGTCGTGTTTCTGGGTCTCACGGGTGACGTTCAAGCGGATGCCTGCGTCAATGCGCACGCGATCCACAGGCCGCCATTCCACTGAAACATAGGATCCGAAAAAATTGCGAGTGTCTCTGGTCGTGACATCGAGCGGGCTGGGAACCGCGACTGAAACCGAAGTCACGCCGTTGAGTGGAACGGTGTATTCAAAATCCGCGCCCCGTGAATTGCCTGTGCCGTGCAAATAGTCCCCGCCGACCAACAGCGTCACTGAGGGCGCAACTTTCCACGAACCATGAGTGTCGGCATAGACGTCGGTGAGGCGAAGGTCTTGGCGAAACCCACGCGCGTTGTCGGTCACTGCGGTGATGTCTGTGAGAAATCCGCGCAGTCTGCTCTGGCGGCTCTGCGAGAAAGACACAGTGCTCGACCAGGTTCCCGAGCCTACGCTGCGGTCAAAGCCAAATGACCCGGTAAAGCGGTGGTCGTTCAGGAACGAACCTTTAGGATTGTTATTCGCATCGACAGGAACCAATGGAGTCAAAGTCTTTCCAACGCGGACGCGCGGGCTGGCAGGATTCTGATCCAGCCAGTTCGCGTCAAAATTGAACCACTGGCGATCCGTGCCGTTGCCCTTATGGCCTATCCGCCACAGCGCATGCCCGCGGCGAAAGCTCGTGCGGTCATCACGAAATCCCTCGCGCTCCCCGTCCAGAGAAAGACGCGAGAACCATTTGTCCGTAAGCGGAATGGGAATCGCAAGATGGCCGCCGAATGTGCCGTAATTTCCCCCACGAACGGTCAACGATCTGTCTTTTGAATCGGTATCCTTGTGCACTACATGGATAACGCCGACAAACGAAGTGGCTCCATAGGTTATCGGAGCGGGGCCGCGCATCACTTCAATGCGTTCGATATCATTCAAGTCGAGCGTCGTCAGGGCAGGATTGAATGCGCCGCCCGAAGGCACTCCGTCCACCACCAGAAGGAATGCGTCAAGCTCTTTCAATCCCCAGAAATCAGGCACTGCGCTGGCTGGGCCGGCATCACCGCCGGGAGCAACCTCCACGCCAGTGGCAAAAGTAAGAGCAGTGCGCAAGTCGTGATAGCCGCGTTTTCGCAAGTCATCGCCATCGAAGACTTCGACCGCGGTGGGGACACCCTGCGGGTCTTCAGGCAAGCGTGTGGCTACTACTTCCACGCGTTCATGGATCACTGGCAACTGTGGCGATGGGGAAGGGCTCGGCGTCGGCGCGGACGAGGCCTGTGCACTGGCAGATGAGACTGCAAAGCTGAGAAGAAGCAAAATTCGTTTGGTCATAATTAACCAAAGTATTTGAATCGTGCAACTACTACCAGCACTCGTAGTCTGTTGAGGGAGATAATTACGGAATTTACTATTGCAGAGCGGCCAGAATGGTCTCTGACATCGAATGAACAGCGGAAAGCAGGTCATTGTTAAATGCAAGCGTCACCATCGCGGCCAACGCGAAGGTGGGAAGCAGCCATAATGCACGGGCCAACACGCCGGCACGATCACTGATGTCCCCATCCGCGATCTGAAGCAGGCCGTCAACGCGGGTTGCGAGCGAGCAGTCATCAGGTTCGATCAGGTACGCCGCCATCGGCATATCCCAAACCTTTTTCTCAGGTGTGATCCGGCCGATCTTGACGAGCGCCGAGGCTAAGTTTAGAGCAGAGCCGCCACCGCCGTTTGTCGCGGCATACTCATCCGCAGCAGATTCGGCAGATTCGAGCCAAACGCGATCAAGGTTTTTACCGAGCGGAAAGACCAATAGATCGGCACAGATCCGCATTGCGATTCGTTTGAGGTTATCACGCGAATAGATATGACCGGCCTCGTGCGAAATAGCTGCCGTCAATTCGGCTTCGTCGAGTTCGGCTAAAACCTGTTCGGCCACAAATATCTTTGGTCGGATAACACCGACTACAGCTATGACTGGAAACTGATGCTTGAGTTTGTAAGCCGGAAACGAAATACCGCCAACTGTGAAAGGTTCCGAACTTCTCATCCAGCCAGAAATAAGGCGTCTCGTTCTCCACCAACTTGCGAAGATGCGAACTGCTGCAGCTATCATCCCAAAGGTAGCTATTCCAACGATCGCTGTCAGCTTGTATCCAACGCTCTCGTTAGGCGAAGTCGGCTCAAACAACAGATATGAAGGCAGGATAAATGCTGCGATAAAAATAAGAGCGGCAGTCAACGGCAGGATGCGTAACGCAAAGATCAGATTTGATCGGGTCTCTCCGCTCCAGTGAGCGGCAAGCCCCGAAATGGACTGCCACAATACTGTCGACACCAAAGACGCTGTCAGGTTGACGGCGTATAGGTATGCGAAAAGCAATGAAATTCCGATCAAGAAATACATCTTACTTCTGTTTTAGCTCCGCTTTTTTTGCTTTGACGAGCCTTTCGAGCTCGTCTAGTAATTCGCGATCCTTATCGCTTACCGCGTCAACTATACAGGCAAGGACAGGTTCGACGTTTTTAGTTGCCCCGTCGATCAAGCCGATTATCACGTCTCCGGCAAGTCCAATATGCAGCTGTTTCCGCGACATTTTCGCTGTATAAAAGAATGCCCTGCCGTCTTTTCGGCGGTTAAGGTAACCCTTTTTATACAAACGGTCGAGGGTTGTCATCACTGTCGTGTAGGCGTTGGTATCGCCAAGTGCAGCGACCACGTCGCGGACATTAACTTCTTTTTGACGCCAGACCTCTTCGAGAGTCTTGCGTTCGAGCGTGCCGAGAGAAGCAACTACCGCCTCACGCGGGAGGCGAAATCCTCTGATAGTAAATTTAGGAAAAGGCATATTGGTAATAATAAAAGATTAATAGAATGTGTCAAATAAAGTGCAAAATTAACCGGTAATGTAATAAGAGGTTTTTGTTATAATAATCTTAGAGTTTTCGAATGTTGAACGAGTCCATGAAAAATATAAATGACATTCCAGAGATGAGATTGGACCGGACTAAAATAAAGGTCTTTTCCGGTTTTGATGATTCGGACGAAATCGAATACTGGCGCAACGCCTCTGTTGAGGAACGGTTTCAGCATATCGAGCGCCTTCGGAGACAGAACTATGGGACTCGGGCTACCGAAAGACTTCAGAGAGTTATTAGAGTCGTTAAACGATAGGAGCGTTAGATATCTTCTGGTCGGTGGATACGCTGTTGGCTATTACGGCCACTCACGCTCAACCAATGATATCGACTTCTTCATTTCGCGTGATGAGGACAACGCCAGGAAAATTGTTCTTGCGTTGGAAGACTTCGGATTCGGCACTGGCGATTTATCTACAGAATTGTTTACCAAAAAAGATAGTCTAGTTGTTCTGGGTGCGGAACCTATGGCTGTTGATATCTTGAATTACTGCCTGGAAGTCGATTTTGAAGACGCCTATTCGCGACGAGTGGTGATTGATGATGACGGCTTAAAAATTGATATTATCCCTTACGAAGATTTGATGGCGAACAAGCGAGCGGTCGGCAGATTAAAAGATCAGGCTGATGTCGAGTATTTGGAGCGTATTCATAAGACTTGATACTAAACGTAGTTTGTTGTAACTTCAGCTATGGATAAGCTGAAGTTTTTCAACGCATTTTTACTCCTTTTTACCTTTTCAATCCTAACAATTGCCCAGCGTGTGCCGCATACGGAGAAATTTGTCGCGCCTTGGACGTGTGATTTGCTGATCGTCGGCGGAACCGTTGTTACGATGGACAAGGACCGCCGAGTGATCGAAGACGGTGCTGTGGCGATCAAAGACGGAAAGGTCGCGATGGTCGGTCAGCGAGGTGCCGTTACATATCATTTGACCGCCAAGAAAACGATCAACGCTGCCGGCAAGGTCATAATTCCCGGCCTCATCAATACTCACACACACGCCGCAATGTCGCTATTTCGCGGCATCTCAGACGATCTCGACCTGCAGGACTGGCTGACGAAATTCATCTTCCCGGCAGAGGCTAAGAATGTTGACGAGCAGTTCGTTCGAGCGGGCACGCGGCTGGGGCTTGCTGAGATGATACGCGGCGGCACTACTACGTATTGCGACATGTATTATTTCGAAGACGCTGTCGCTGACGAGACGAAAAAAGCAGGTGTTCGCGGCGTGCTTGGCGAGACGATCATTGATTTTCCGGTCGCCGACAACAAGACCAACGCCGAAATGATGGCGTATGTCGAAAAATACATTAAAAAATGGCAGAGCGATCCGCTGATCGTTCCGGCGATGGCTCCGCATGCTCCCTATACGGTTTCGACCGAACATCTTAAGGCGATACGTGCATTGTCCGATAAGTTAAATGCGGCGGTCGTGATCCACATCGCCGAGACCAAAAAAGAGCGTGACGACATACAAAAACAATATGGCAAAACGCCGGTTGATTATCTCGACAGCATCGGCTTTTTGAACAACAGAACGATCGCAGCACACACTGTCTGGATCACTGATGAAGAGATCAACATCCTCAAGATGCGCGGTGTCGGTTCGGCACATAATCCGCAGTCAAACATGAAGCTCGCGTCCGGCGTTGCACCCATCCCGACGATGCTGGCAAAGGATGTCGCCGTCGGGCTGGGGACTGACGGTGCTGCGTCAAACAATGATCTCGACATGTGGGAAGAGATGGATACCGCCGCAAAACTGCACAAAGAATTCTCGGGCGACCCAAAAGTCGTAAATGCCGAACAGGCGTTTGAAATGGCGACAATTCGCGGTGCGAGGGCTCTGCATCTGGACGCGATCACCGGTTCGCTCGAAATGGGAAAACGTGCCGACATCGCGATCGTTGACCTTGACAGCCTCAATCAGGTGCCGTACTTTAACATCTATTCGGCCCTCGTTTACTCGACCAAAGCAACAGATGTTCGCACCGTCATCATCAATGGCCGCATCGTGATGCTCGACCGGCGGTTGCTCACGTTGAATGAAAGTGCTATAAAAGCAGTTGCAAACTCATACCGCGACAAGATCATCAAAAGTTTGAAGAATTGATTTTGCGGGCCCTTACAACAGGCTCGAAAGTTTGCATTTGAAACGCGGTTATTCGATTGGACGGGTCGCTTGAGTTAGCCTGCAGGAGAGGTAGTTCGCTTGACCTTTACGGAAAATTTAAGTCAATAGGAGGACTGAAAATGCCGTTAAATGTCAGAAGGTTTTATACTTCGGTTTTACTGGTTTTAGGTGTATTTGTTTTGGTTTCCCAGGCCCAGACGGTCGATCCCTTGCCCGTCGCGCCCGTGCAGACACCCACCTCGGGTGATGTAATGCGCGACCGTATATCTAAGGCAAAGGCCTTTATCGTCGTCCGCAATTACAACGCCGCGATCTACGAATTAGAGAATATCCGCAAAGAGTCCGGCGATGTCGCCGTGCTGTCCGTCGTTAATGTTTTGCTGATGAACAGCTACCTCGAACAGGGCGATTTCAAACGTGCTCAGGATATGCTCGGCCAATTTTACAACGAGCAAAAAACCACCAAACCTAATGCTGCGGCTTCGTATGCAGCCGTTGCGGCACAGATCATCAAAGGTGCTCGCTCGCGTGCCGAACGCTACCGGGCTCTCGGCCTAAGCGTCTCGGATCGCACACTGCCGCTTGAGGCACTCAACGATCTCGAGAAAATGCGTGAGACGCTCGAACTCGTCATTATCCAAACAAAAGATATCGGCAAAGCTCCGGCAAAGACCGATGACGCAATGGGGCTTTTAGAGGAAGCGGTTAATTCCCGCACGATGATCGCACGTGACGATTATGACGCACGACACTGGAAAGACGAGGTCACCGACACACGCGAACAGATGGCAAGCTCACGCAGCGTCATCCAAAACGCCGTCAACGAGCCGCCCGCTGATACTAGTTCTAATCAAGTCGCCGTTAATATAATCCCCGCTCCTGTGACATCTCAGCCCGTTGCCGACAACAAAACTATACGCGACCGCGAGGTTAAGCAAACCGACACCAACGTCGCTAAAGACAACACTCCTGTTTACATTCCATCAGCTCCAGCTACTGTGAAAGAAGACCTGAAACCTGCTGAACCTAAGACCGAAGCAGCCAGCGGCGGCACTATCGAGGTCGGTGGTCAGTTAAAGGACTACGCCACAAAACAGCCGCCGCCCGTTTACCCGACTGTCGCCAAAACAATGCGTGCAACCGGCATCGTCAAGGTCGAAGTGACGGTCAATGAATCAGGCGACGTTGCCGATGTGCATACAGCCAGCGGCCCGTCGGTGCTGCAAAACGCCGCCAAAGACGCGATCAAGAAATGGAAGTTCAAACCTTTCGTCCGCGACGGCCAACCGGTCAAGGCAAATGGCTTTGTGAGTTTTAACTTCTCACTGTGAAAGCGGCACGTATTTGATTTCTGAACGGGCGGCAACCTTTTCACGAGGTTCGCCGCCTAATTACTTTAGACAACGGAAAAACCAGCGATTTACACACGACTGACGAACATTTACATTCAAAAAGACGCTGTGGGCTGGAAACAAACCGCTATGGGCACTGCACGGATGGCCGTGTGCACGTAAAAAACGCTGTGGGCGTTGCGCGGATGGCCGTGTGCACGTAAAAAACACTGTGGGCGTTGCGCGAACGGCCGTGGGCGGGACGAGATCCGCTGTAATTAAGGCTAACAGGATGAAAAAACTCTCAATTATACTCGCAACTATGCTTCTCACGGCAATTTCGGTGTTTTCACAGATGCCGCCCATCGGCCCGGGAGTTTCACACGACCTCGCCATCTGGCGGGCGGCGCATTATTCGGATGTGCGTTACAAGCTCAACCTGACGCTTGAGAAAATGTCGCCGGTGTTGAAAGGAACGATAGAGATCAGGGTGAAGGTGGAGGAGAAGAGGAGTGGAGGAGAAAAGGAGACGGCGCCGACCGGGTCAGAACCGGGAGCGGTAGCGACTGGGTTCTTGCCGCAGATAATACTCGACTGGCGAAAGATAGCCGGACATGAAAAAGACTCGATGGTCTCAAACCTCACGATCAACGGCGTCACTGTTCAGAGTGCAAGCTTTAGCTTGTCTTCTTCGTCGCCCGGCGAAGAACGCGATAAATCGCGCACTCTGAACTACGGAGAAGACCAAGAGCACCTCATCTTCCGCGACGGCGTTCGAATGGGCGAGAATGTCATCAAGCTCGATTTCACTTCGCCGATTTTGACGAGCGGGTCGGCGATCACGCGTTATGTCGACAAAGAGGACGGCTCGGAATATATCTACTCGCTCTTTGTGCCAAGCGACGCCAGCACGGCGTTTCCGGTATTCGACCAGCCGGATCTGAAGGCCAGGTTTCTCCTTAACCTTCGAAAACCAGCATCGTGGAAATGCGCTGTGGTATCTAATGCAAATTCAGTCAGTGAAGATTTTACGAACGGCTGGGCTACGACCGAGTTTGAAGAAACTAAACCAATCAGTACCTACGTCTTCGCCTTTGCCATCGGGAGTTTTGCTCAGTTTCGCCAGCTGGAATCGGGAGAGACGATTAATTACGACAAAGTTGTCGCAAAAACTTTCAATGGGCGAGAATTTTTCGTTGGTGATGAAATTCAAAAGCGAATAGGCAAGCTCCAAGCCAATTCAATTTACGTCCGCAAATCCCAAGCGGAGAAATTCAACCCCCACGCTGCCAAGACTTTTGGCCTGATGCGCGAGGGTGTTAAGTATCTCGAAACCTATTTCGACTATAAATTCCCTTTTCCTAAGTACGATCTGGTGTTGATACCGGAATTTCCGTTTGGCGGGATGGAGCATGCGGGGGCGACGTTTGTGCGTGAGCAGTCGATCATTTTTCCGACCGAGCCGACCAAGAGCGACTATATTAATCGCGCAGTGCTGATATTTCACGAGACGGCGCATCAGTGGTTTGGCGACACGGTGACGATGAAATGGTTTGACGACCTGTGGTTGAAAGAGGGCTTTGCGAACTTTATGGCGTACAAGGCAATGGAAAAGATCATGCCCGAGACCAACGCGTGGAAGGTCTTTTACGAACGCATCAAGCAGCCCGCCTACGCGACCGACAGCACAAAAGGCACCACCGCCATCTATCAACCCATCGAAAACCTCTCCGCCGCCAAATCCGCCTACGGCAACATCGTCTACAACAAAGCCCCCGCGTTCCTCCGCCAGGCCGAGTTCTATCTCGGCGAGGACAAATTCCAAACCGCCGTCCGCGCGTTTTTGAAGAAGCACGAGTATGCGAATGCGGGCTGGGAAGATCTGGTGAAGGAGTTTGAGGCGGCGAGCGGAGAAGGGCTTAAAGAATGGGCAGATGGGTGGATCAAAACCCGTGGAGGTCCGGTCGTTACGGCCTCGATACTCTCTTACAAGACCCAAGAGACAAGTCAGCAGCAAATAAGGCTTGAGCAATACTCATCTCCATCCATTGGCTGGCCATTCAAAACTATCGTCTATTGGCGAGACGAAGCAGGTAATGAGCACCAAACCAATGTCACGTCAGAAAAAGCTGGAGCCGTCTATATTAAGGATAGAAGTAATTCAATTTTATTTGCCTTTGCCAACTACCAAGACTACGGCTACGGTATCTTTCTGCTCGACGACAAGAGCCGCGATTACGTCCTGAAAAATGTCGCTAACGAAAAAGACCCGTTCCTGCGTTCGATGATGTATGGTGCGCTGTGGGACAGTGTCCGCGAGGCTGAGCTTGATCCTAAGGATTACATTGAGCTTGTGATAAAGAATCTGGGCAGTTCAGAGTTGCGGCTTGAGCCGCGAAAAACCATCACGCCTAAAGGCGTAACTCTGAACGGCGAGGACGATGAGACCATAATTCAGTCTCTGCTCGGCCGCGTCGGAACGGCGATGAATTACTACTTGTCGGAAGCACAACGCACCGCTATCGCACCGCGTCTCGAAGCCGTCCTGCTCGACCGTTTGCAGCATTCCGAGACGCCGGGACAGCGGATAACTTTTTACAGGGCGTATGTTGCGAACGCGACTACGGCGAGTTCGCGGGTCGTGTTGAAGGAGATGCTGCGTCAAGGCGGTGCTGGTCAGCGTCCTGCGGACGCTCTGCGGGCTGGCAGCCCGCGTTCCGACATGCCGACACTTCGCACCAAAGACAGATTTGACATCATCACCCGCCTCGCAATACTTGGCGACCCGGACGCTCCAAAGCTGCTTGCGACCCTCGAAAAGACCGAGACAGGCGACGATGCAAAACGCTACGCCTACGCCGCACACGCCGCTTTTGGAACCGCGGAGAACAAGGCAAAGTTTTGGAATGATTTTATTAACAACAAAGACATCTCCGAAAGCTGGATCGAAGCCGCAATGGGGCCATTTAACAACATCCGTCACGCCGGGCTGACACAGCAATATCTGACGAAAGCATTAGCTGAGCTGCCAAACCTAAAACGCACGCGGAAAATATTTTTCGTCAACGGTTGGCTCGGTGCATTCCTCGGCGGCCAGCGTGATCAGGCCGCTCTCGATGCGGTCAATAAATTTCTCGCCGATAACCCAACTCTCGACCGCGACCTGCGGCTCAAGATCCTCGAAAACGTCGACCTGATCGAACGCGCTGTGAAAATTCGGGGCAAATACGGTAAGAATTAACCACAGAGGGCACAGAGAACACAGAGGGATTAGAGAGCGAATAACAAATCTCCCACATAAATCATTAGATTGGCCTTTGGTTGGCGGTGGTACGTAGAAATCTCTGTGTACTCTGTGCTCTCTGTGGTGAGTCTCTTCCAATCTTGACAGAAAAGTAATGATTTGAGATTATCCATAATTAAGAGGAGTTTATGAAAATTTCGGCGCAAGAGGAATATGGGTTACGGTGCCTGGTACAGCTCGCAAATCTGCCAGCGGGCGATAGCTTGACGCTGCCGCAGATCGCGGAGCGTGAGGGCATCTCAACCGCAAATGCGGGCAAGCTGATGTGGCTGCTCAATAAGGCCGGTTTTGTCCAATCGACTCGCGGCACTAAGGGCGGCTATTTTCTGTCGCGTCCGGCGATCGACATCCATCTTAACGAGATAATCAAGGTTCTTGACGAGGATGTCGTCGGTAAGCATTGCGACAGCTACACGGGTGTGCTCGAAAAATGCGTTCACACAGGCGACTGCGGCATCAGACCCGTCATCATTGGACTACACGAGATAGTCGAAAATGCGTTGTCGCGGATCACGCTTTCCCAACTGGTCGGTAATGAGCTGACCGTCAGTGAGATGTTTCACAAAATACAGGGCATTCACCGAACGATCGAACCCCAGAGGATATAAGAGTTGTTCAACGCAAAGTCGCAAAGGAACAAAGTCGCAAAGATGACAAATGTTTAGTGGCGATGTTGAATTTCCCTTATTCCTTTGCGGCTTTGCAACTTAGCGTCTTTGCGTTAAAAAAATATGTCGACAGCAGCAGAATTACTTACAAATCGGGAATACAAATACGGCTTTGTCACGGACATCGAGACAGAGACGATCGCGAAGGGATTGTCTGAAGATACGGTCCGCCTTATTTCATCGAAAAAGAACGAGCCCGAATGGATGCTCGAATTTCGGCTCAAGGCTTATCGCCAATGGTTAAAGATGGAGCAGCCTGATAACTGGGCAAATTTCGCATATCCGGCGATCGATTTTCAAAACATCTCTTACTATTCGGCACCCAAAGAAAAAGAGAAAAAAGGTAGCCTAGACGAGGTCGATCCTGAGCTGCTGAAAACATTTGAAAAACTCGGCATCCCTATCACCGAGCAGAAAATGCTTGCAAATGTGGCGGTCGATGCTGTGTTTGACTCGGTGTCGGTTGCGACGACCTATAAGAAAAAACTGCTAGAGGCGGGTGTGATATTTTGCTCTTTTACCGAGGCGGTCGAGCTTTATCCCGACAAGATCCAGAAATATCTCGGCTCGGTTGTGCCGGTTGGCGATAACTATTATTCGGCGCTGAACTCGGCGGTTTTCTCCGACGGATCATTTGTCTTTATCCCGAAAGGTGTCCGTTGCCCGATGGAGCTTTCGACTTATTTTCGCATTAACACACAGGAAGCGGGGCAGTTTGAACGCACGCTGATCGTCGCCGAAGAGGGCGGTTATGTCGCCTATAACGAAGGCTGCACCGCACCGCAGTTTGATACTAATCAGCTGCACGCGGCGGTTGTCGAGCTTGTGGCAATGGACGATGCTGAGATCAAATACTCGACCGTTCAAAACTGGTACGCGGGCGATGAGACGGGCAAAGGCGGTATTTATAACTTTGTGACCAAGCGTGGTGCTTGCCGCGGCGTCAATTCAAAAATTTCGTGGACGCAGGTCGAGACAGGCTCTGCGATAACTTGGAAATACCCGAGCGTAATATTGCAGGGCGACAACTCGATAGGTGAGTTTTACTCGGTCGCACTTACTAATAACGCCCAGATCGCAGACACTGGCACTAAGATGATCCATCTTGGCAAAAACACCAAATCGACGATCATATCGAAGGGTATCTCGGCCGGAAAGTCTAACAACAGCTATCGCGGACTGGTCAAAATAATGCCCAAGGCAGAAGGTGCGAGAAACTACACGCAGTGCGATTCGATGCTCATTGGCGGTTCGTCGGAAGCAAACACTTTCCCCTACATCGAGGTGATGAACAACACAGCCCGCGTCGAGCACGAGGCGACCACGTCAAAGATCAGCGAAGACCAGCTTTTCTACCTACAGCAACGCGGCATCCCGCAGGAAGATGCCGTTTCATTGATTATTAACGGCTTTTGCAAAGAAGTTTTCCGCGAACTGCCGATGGAATATGCGGTCGAGGCGACCAAGCTCTTGGGATTGAAACTTGAGGGCAGTGTTGGGTAGTGATTACTTGTTTTTTAAAATACGAAGTCGACGCGGACAAACTTGCCGAGTTTGAAACTTACGCGAAGAAGTGGATTCCGCTTGTCAAAAAATTTGGCGGCACTCATCACGGTTATTTTCTACCCGCTGAAGGAGCAAGCGATATTGCTTATGCACTTTTTAGTTTTCCGAGTTTTGCCGTTTACGAGGAATATAGGCGTAAAGCCGTCCTAGACGAAGATTGTCAGAAGGCGATCGATTATTATCACGAGACGAAATGCTTTCGACGTTATGAACGTTCGTTTATGCGTCCAGTTTTGAAATAAATCATGAAA
This sequence comes from Chloracidobacterium sp., assembly GCA_043757775.1. Taxonomy (GTDB): domain Bacteria; phylum Acidobacteriota; class Blastocatellia; order Pyrinomonadales; family Pyrinomonadaceae; genus OLB17. The sequence goes on from JAYVOS010000101.1 coordinate 13,875, forward strand.
ACAGTTCAACCAACAGGTCAGCCAACCCCGAAGGGGCATTATTCACCGGGCATTGAGCATCACGGGATCATCTATGTGTCGGGACAACTGCCGATGGACCTTGTTACTCGTGAACCTTTTGCGGGCGATATCGAGACGCAAACGGAGCTTGCACTGCGTAATGTCGAGGCGGTTTTACATGCAGCGGGGAGCAGTCTTAGCCGTGTTCTACAAATGACCATATATGTGTCCGACATGGGACTTTGGGGCCGGGTCAATGAAACTTACGCACGCGTGATGGGCGATCATCGTCCTGCGAGAGCAATGATACCGGTCAAGGAATTGCATTTTGGCACGCAGATCGAAATACAGGCCATCGCACTAGCCTAACGGATATGAAGCTGGACATTTTTCAGGTAGATGCGTTTACGTCGAAGCCGTTTGGTGGCAATCCTGCGGCGGTTGTACCTTTGGAAAGCTGGCTCGACGCAGAATTGATGCAGAAAATTGCTCTCGAAAATAACCTTTCGGAGACTGCATTTTTTGCTAAGAATGACGGTTTTTACGAGATCAGATGGTTTACGCCAACATTTGAGATCGACCTTTGCGGACACTCAACGCTCGCGTCGGCTTTCGTAATTTTTAATGTTTTGGGTCTTGAGACCGATAAGATCAGATTTCATTCGCACAAGAGCGGCGAGCTGTCAGTTTCCAAAAACGGCGATGTCTTGGTACTTGATTTTCCGTCACGGCCGGTTTCACCCGCTGAGGTTCCGGACGGCTTGATCGATGCGATCGGCAAGCAACCGAAAGAAATTTTGAAGGCACGCGATTATTTTTTGGTTTACGAAAACGAACAGGAAGTTTTGGACATTAAGCCTGATTTTACGCAGCTTTTGAAGATAGATGCGCACGGCTTTATCGTTACTGCACCGGGCGACACGTCAGATTTTGTTTCGAGATTTTTTGCCCCTGAGGTCGGTGTTTTCGAAGACCCCGTCACTGGTTCAGCCCATTGCAACCTGATCCCATTTTGGGCGGAAAGACTCAGCAAGACGGAGATGTTTGCACGTCAGGTGTCGGCTCGCGGCGGTGAATTATTTTGTGAGCTTGCGGGTGACCGTGTAAAAATCGGCGGCAATGCGACGCTGTATTTGAAAGGTGAGATATATGTTGAGGCAACGTCGCATAGCGTCGCTGCGGTGTAGTTGATGACAGACGATTTGAAAATTAGATTGGCTATTACAGACGAAGCCCCTGAGATCGCCGAGGTCATCAAGCAGGCGTTTGGTCCGCTCGAAAATGATTACACGCCTGAGTCTTATGCCATCGTTACGCCGGATGCCGACGAAGTTCGAGGTCGTTTTCAAGAAGGGCCGATCTGGGTGGCGTTGAAAGGCGGGAAGATCGTTGCGACCGTTTCTGTATTGCCCGAACCGGAGTGACTTTACATCCGCAGCATGGCTGTGTCGCCAGTAGCCCAAGGGACTGGCGTAGGTGGCAAGTTGCTCGTCGAAATAGACAAATATGCGAGCGAAAATGGATTTGATCGTTTGTTTTTATACTCGACCGAATTTTCCAACAATGCGATAAGGCTCTATGAGCGTCACGGGTTTGAGCTGGTCAGATACACGACTGCTGAAGAATGGTTTGGCACGGCCGGGCGTGCTATGGAAAAGCGTTTGGTGAAAGTATGAAAAGCGGAGTTTGCCCAAAATGCAAAGCGAACGAGATCCATGTCGTATCAAATACTGGTATCGAAGTTGCGATCGCCATTAAATGGTCGAACACGGCTTATTTGAATTATTACGTTTGTGCTAATTGTGGATACGTTGAGCTTTTTGTAAGAGACGAGCATCAGCTCCCTATGATCGCAGAGAAATATCCAAAAGTTGGCTAAATATTGGTTAGAGACCGATCATGTCCCGTCACTGGCATTTGAGTTGGCTGGGTTTTTTCAAGAGTGCAGCCAACACTTGATTTATTCATAAGGATTGGTTAGAATTTCATTTGAAAAGGGAGTAGATAGCCCACGAGGTTCGGTGAAATCGTCAATACGGTTGGATTAGTTCAACCCGGTCCACCGATAAAATATCGAGACTTTTCATGGTATCCGCGCAATTTGCGGGCTCCATGAAGAGTCTTTTTTTATTGTCAATATGAATATCAAAACAGCGATCCCGGTTATAGTTCTGGCCGCAATCTTCGCGGCTAGTGCTACGGCTCAGAGTACTTTTACAACTGACTTTCAAGTCTGGAATGATACGCAGTTCATCATTCCGCTTAATTAAGAAGAAAGACGTAAATGCTGTAATTTGGGTATTTGGGCGATTCGGTAACAACGTTTCGACCACGACAGACGCCAGGGTCGGCGCTCTGATCACGAAAAAAATCAACAAATACGTGACGCTAGGCGGTGGTTATCTTTACCGCTACTCAAACCCGACGTTTGTGCGCCCACGATACGAAAGCCGTTACCTAGGTGTAGCAACCTTTACAGTTCCTCTCGGCAAGGACAAAAAATGGACGCTCGTCAACCGGAATATTTATCAGTATGAAGATCGATATTCAAGGCCAAATGCCACGGTTGTTCGCAACAGGGCGTGGTTGAAACGCGAGGTTACCATCCGCGGTAAAAAGATCGAACCGTTCGTATCCTTCGAAACCTTTTACGACTTTCGGCTGAAAGATTTTTCGAGGTACCGCACGCAGGCTGGGTTTTCTCACAAGTTTAACCCAATGTTCTCTGCCGATTTTTATTATGTACGACAAGATGAAACGGGAAATAGGATCAGACCCGGAACTCTCAATGGCATAGGTTCGAGTTTTCGGATCAATCTATAAACAACAATTAAATATATAAACAACAATTAAATAAAGGAGACATTACAAAATGAAAAAGAGTCAATTTTCTAACACGCGATATGGGGTAATAGGTTTGTTGACGTTGCTTGTATTTTCAATTACGAGTTTCGCTCAATCAACGACCAGCTTTAATATTACCGAAAAAATGGTGACTGATGCACAGGTTGGATGGTGCGGAGCCTTAGTTCAGATCAACGAAACAAAGGAAAAGGGCGGCGATTACACCAAGGTTGCGTCTGATATTATCGACGCCGCGTACAATTATCAACACGGCGTCGTTCTCTTTAAGCCAACCCTCAGCACGGGCGATCAGGTATTTAGAATGGATAAGGAAGGGGCACTCGCTTACTTTGTTGGAGGTAATTCCAAATATAAAGATGACGGCGGGTTTGCCTTGAAAGGATGGAAGAGGTGCGAGAGTAAACCGAGGGGCATAATTCTCAATGGTGATACAGCTCTTTCGATGGGTAATGTTCACATGTGGGATAAGGATGGAAAGGAGACAGTAGTCGACAAGACCTGGGGCTACAAATTGGACGAAAAGGGCACCCTGCGGATCATTTTGCATCACTCATCTCTCCCATATAAACCCGCAAAATAGCGAAAAGTAACGAAACTTGAAAAAAAAATCAAGATTTGACCCAAAAGCCCAAGATCTGACAAGATTTTGGGCTTTACCATTGATATAATAGTGTAACAAATGAAGTTAACGGAAAAGTCCGTTTGATAATCAATATGCTACTAGAAGTCAAAGATCTACACGCCGGTATCGACGGCAAAGAAATATTGAAAGGCTTGAATTTACAGGTCAGAAAGGGCGAGGTTCACGCCATCATGGGGCCAAACGGTTCGGGTAAATCAACCTTGTCAAAAGTTTTGGCAGGACACCCTACCTACGAGGTCATCTCCGGCGAGGTGCTGTTCGAAGGCAAAAATCTGCTTGAGCTCGAACCGGACGAACGTGCTCGTGAAGGCGTGTTTATGGCGTTTCAATATCCGGTCGAGGTTCCGGGCGTGTCGAATTCGCAATTTTTGCGTCTCGCCTACAACCAGAAAATGCTGCATCACGGCCAGGAAGAACTCGATCCACTCGAATTTAACGATTACCTGAAAGAAAAGGCAAAGATCGTCGAGATGGACCCGCAGTTTTTCAAACGGTCAGTCAACGAGGGCTTTTCGGGGGGTGAGAAAAAGCGTAACGAGATACTGCAAATGGCGGTGCTTGAGCCGAAACTTGCCGTACTCGACGAGACCGATTCGGGCCTCGATATCGACGCCCTGCGGATCGTCGCCGAGGGTGTGAATAAACTTCGCAGCCCCGATAATGCGATCATTCTGGTTACGCACTATCAGCGGCTGCTCAATTTCATCGTGCCGGATATGGTCCACGTTCTCGCAAACGGACGCATCGTCAAAGAGGGCGGCAAAGACCTGGCTCTAGAACTCGAAGCGAAAGGCTACGACTGGGTGAAAGGTGCGGCAGTTTAATCTGTCGCCGAGCGGAAAAGCTGTGCTTTTCCGGGAAGGTTAACTAACTTTCTGCGGCTATGCCGCGAGTCGATCGGCGGCATAGCCGCAGGTTATTTTTTAAGTCCTACAGAAATGCATTGCTTTTCCGCTCGGCGAAAATGGCAAAGCCATAGCAAGAGATGACGACGACACCTAAAACAAACTCCGGCTTGCCCGCGATCATCTTCGCGGTATTTGCTGCCGTGTGTATAGCCGGATTTCTTAGCTTTCGCGGTGGCGATGTCGGTCAATTGCCAAAGCTTGTTGGGAATTTGGGTGGCGGGCCGTTGTTTGGCGACGGGATGTATAACCTTGGGATTGCCGGCTTTATCTCGCTACTCTTAAGTTTCTCGTGGACAGGATTTGGCTTTGTCATTCTTCGTATTATCCAAAAAGATCGCGAAATAAATCCCTGGATGATCTATCCTTTAAGGGCCGGTACGGGGGCTCTCGCGTGGTCAATAGTTTGGTTCTTTCTCGGTATATTTGGGCTGTATTCGACTCCGATTGCCGTGGGGCTTCTCGTCATAGGACTCGCGTTCGCAGCTTTTTTGATCGTCTCAGATCGTCGGAAACGAAAAGAAAAAGATGAGCGTGAAGCAAGTTCTTGGACTAAACCGGTGTCGGTTTTTCCGATGATTTTGCCTTTGTTGCTTCAATTAACCTTTGCTCTGGCTTTTGTCTCTGCCGTCGCTCCTCCAACCGCTAAAGATGCTTTGCTTTATCACTTTGCCCTGCCAAAAGCATTTATTGCGCAAGGTGCCAATGGATTTGTAGACGGTAACATCGCAAGCTATCTAGCACTCGGAACAGAGATGCATTCAGTCTGGGCAATGCTGCTTGGGAATCTCTTCGGTCCGGCCGCTGGCGAAGCCACCGCCGGAGCAACGATCTGTTCGTTCTTTGCGATATTGGTTATTACGATTTATCGTTGGGCACGTTCGATAAACCTCTCTCCGGTTTGGGCGTTTGTCGCGCAGCTTCTCGTTGCTGCAACTCCGTCGGCGTATCATGTCGCATCGAGCGGATACATTGACCTTTCGTTGGCATTATATGTGACGCTTGCGACCTACGCGCTAACACGCTGGTGGAAAGAGCAGACGTGGGGTTGGGTGATATTGATCGCGATATTTCTCGGTGCGGCATTGTCGATCAAGCTGACGACGGTTTTTGTGATGGCGGCGTTCGCTTTGGTGATCTTGTTACGCGGACGTGAAAACGGCAAAGACACGCAGGCTGGCAGCCTGCGTTCCGGCCGTGCGGGCAAGATCGTCACGACGGGTTTTGCGGCATTGCTGCTTTCTGGTGTGATCGCATCGCCGTGGTATATCAGGACATGGGCGGCGACGGGGTCGCCTGTGTTTCCGTTTTATATGAGCATCTGGCCGGGCCGGGCTGCGGGCTGGGACGTTGAGCGGTCAAATCTGTTTCAGGCGATGAATTCACAATATGGCGGAACGGATGTCGACAAAGTAAATTATCTGACCGCTCCGGTTCGGGTGTCGGTTGCGGCACAGCCTGAGCAGCCGGCGAATTATGACGGCGTGCTTGGTGTGGCGTTTTTGATCGGATTGCCGCTGCTTATTTGGGCTCTTTGGAAATTTGATCTCGCGGTCGAGGTCAAGATAATGGCCGGAGTTGCGGCGGTAATGTATCTGTTCTGGCTGTTTTCGAGCGAGCAATTGAGATACCTTTTGCCGATCGCTCCGTTGCTGGCTATCGCGATAGTAGCGTCAGCGGAGAAAATCGGCGGGGGCGTTGCTAAGGTAGCTCAGTATGCGTTCATCGCAGCTTCATTTTGCGGACTGCTGACGATAGCCGCGTGGTTTTGCCAAAAAGCTCCGCTCAGAGTTGCTCTCGGCGGTGAGACCCGCGACCAGTATCTGACGCGTAATCTGGACTATTATCCGTATTACCAGACGATAAATACTGATACTGCACCGGACGCAAAAATTTGGCTGATCAATATGCGTCGCGATACGTATAACATTGAGAGGTCTGTGTTTTCGGACTATTTATTCGAGGACTGGACCTTAAGGAAAATGGTTTGGGACGCACAAAGCGTGCAGGAACTGCGAACGAAGACAGCCGCAATGGGCGTGCAATATGTATTGACACGGCATGATTTTTTATTTGATTTTGATAAGTCCACGCTCGTTGACGACAAGAGATCACGAGCCGAGAACGAAGCGAAATTAAAGATCGCAAAAGATTTTATTCTCGATCCGACAAACACTGTCAGGGCCGACAACAAGTTTAGTTTGATAAAGGTGTTTTAAGTAATGGTTTCATTGACAGCCGTAATGGATACACAATTTACGGAACAATTTAAGAATTTTCTCGCTGGCGAGTCTGACGCGGAGCTAAAGAAATTGCGCCAGGATACTTTCGCAATCTTCGCCGACGCGGGTTTTCCGACGCCAAAAAACGAGGATTGGAAATATACCAACGTCGCCTCGCTCGTCAGTGGCCAGTGGTCGGTGGTCGGTGGTCAGAGCCAAGATTTGACAGCCTTGGATATCGAATTGGCAAAACGCTTTCGGGTGGATCGAAATGGTTTCGCCGCTCTAAATCTTGCTTTTGGACAATTTCATGTCATTCGGATCCCGAAAGAAACAATTACAGATGAACCGATAACCCTAAACTTTGCGGCTGCTGAAAATACAGCTATATTCCCTCACATTCTGGTCATTGCTGAAGCCGGCAGCAAAGCTACGATCGTCGAATCTTATGCTGCGACGGCGAAAAGCTTTACTAACACTGCGATACAGATCGTCGTCGAAGACAACGCAAATCTGACGCATTATCGTGTTCAGCGTGACTCGCCTGATGCATTTAACGTCGGTACGACTGAGGTTTCGCTTGGCCGGGGCAGCCGTTATGATTCGACTAATATTAATCTTGGCGGTGCGATCTCGCGGCATGATATTGACGTTAAATTTACCGCTGAGGGCGGCGAGGCTTGGGTTGACGGACTGTATATGTTGGGTGGCACGCAGCACAGCGACACGCATTCGGTCATCGATCATACCGTGCCAAATTGTGTCTCGCATCAGGATTATAAAGGCGTGTTGAATGATCATTCGCGAGGCGTATTTAACGGCAAGGTTATGGTGCGTGAAAATGCTCACGGCACCGATGCCAAGCAATCGAACAAAAATCTGTTACTCTCAAATGACGCCCGCGTCGATACCAAGCCGCAGCTTGAGATATTTAACGACGACGTCAAATGCGCGCACGGAGCGACCGTCGGACAGCTTGAGGAAGAGGAATTGTTCTATTTGCTGACGCGAGGGATTCCAGATGCTCTCGCACGCAATCTACTGACCTACGGTTTTGCCGAGGCGATCATTCGCAAGATCGGCATCGATTCTATCAAGACGGATCTGGACGAAGCGGTGCTGCACCGTTTGAATGTAAAGTTGGAAGTATAAAAATATGAGACTCAGAACACAGCTAATAATCGAAGACACGGTAATGATGAAGATCGACGAGATCGCCGGTGAAAAACACCGCCGCGCAATCATAGTCGAGACGGCGCTGAAAGAATATATCGCCCGCGAAGAGGCCAAGAAAAAGAAAAACCCGCCTCCGCCTCCGGTCGAGGATAAGAAAACCGCCCCGCAAAAGCGTTAATTAAAATGACGGCAGTAAAAACAATGAGTAATTGGGACGTTGAAAAAATACGCAAGGATTTCCCCATTTTGTCGAGAGAGGTTAACGGCAAACCGCTCGTCTATCTCGACAACGGAGCCTCTTCGCAAGTGCCGCAGTCGGTGATCGACCGCACCTCAAAATACCTCTCCGAGGAGCATTCGAACATTCATCGCGGTGTGCATTATCTGTCACAGCACGCCACGACCGCTTACGAAGCCGCCCGCGAAAAAGTCAAACGCTTTATCAACGCCAAAGAGGTGAAAGAGTGCATCTTTGTTCGCGGCACGACCGAGGGCATCAATCTCGTCGCGTATTCGTATGGGCGAAAATTCATCAATGAGGGCGACGAGATCTTAGTGAGCCAGATGGAGCACCACTCGAACATCATCCCTTGGCAGATGATCGCTGAGGAAAGGGGTGCAAAGGTCGTTATGATACCGATCAATGAACGCGGCGAACTGATAATCGACGAATACGAAAACCTGCTTAACGAACGCACCAAAATGGTCGCGGTCACACACGTTTCTAATTCGCTCGGCACTATCAATCCGGTCAAGGAGATGATCGCGACGGCACATAAATTCGGCGTGCCTGTCTGCGTTGACGCTGCCCAAAGCGTGCCACATTTCCCTGTCGATGTTCAAGATCTAGACGCTGATTTCTTTGTCTTTTCGGGCCATAAAATGTTTGCCCCTACAGGCAGCGGCGTGATGTACGGAAAACGCGAGTGGCTCGACCAGATGCCGCCTTATCAAACCGGCGGCGGTATGATCCGCACTGTTAGTTTTGAGGGGACGACGTTCGCACCGATCCCGGATAAGTTCGAGGCCGGAACACCAGCTATCGCCGCAGGCATCGGCCTAGGTGCGGCGATCGATTACATCAACGCACTCGATTTCGAAGCCGCAGCCGCCTACGAGGACGAACTGCTCGAATACGCGACCGAACGTCTTGGCGACATTCCCGAGGTCACGATCATCGGAACCGCTGCCGAAAAGGCGAGCGTTCTTTCGTTCACCATCGACGGCATCCACCCGCACGACATCGGCACGATACTCGATCAGCAAGGTATCGCTATCCGTGCCGGACATCATTGTGCCCAGCCGGTGATGGAATTTTTTGACGTTCCAGCGACCGCAAGAGCGTCTTTCGCGTTTTACAACACCCGCGAAGATGTAGATAAACTCGCAGACGCGGTGCATAAGGTCATCGAAGTGTTTGCCTGATTCGCCGACGTTATTGTGAGTCTGGTCACATTCATATGTTGAGATTTTTGGGATAGTACCGCATATGTATTCCGATCTATATATCGCTCAACACACTAATCTTCGCCATATCCACGAGATCGCCGCACAGCTCGAGCTAACGCCCGAGGACCTCGATATCTACGGCAGCCCTTACATTGCCAAATTACGCACCGGGCTTTTAGATAAACTAAAAGCTCGGCCATCAGGGAAATACATCGATGTTTCTGCCATAACGCCGACTCCGCTAGGCGAGGGTAAATCGACGACGCTCATTGGGCTCGGCGAGGCGATGAAGCATCTCGGTAAACGGGCGGTTGTATCTTTGCGACAACCGTCTCAAGGTCCGACATTCGGCATCAAGGGCGGTGCAGCTGGTGGAGGCTATTCTCAGGTCGTGCCGATGGAGACCTTTAACCTAAATCTGACAGGCGATATACACGCTGTCACTGCCGCAAACAATTTACTCGCGGCGATGATCGACAACAAACTTCTTCGAGGTAACGCCCTTAACATTAATCCGCACAGCATCACCTGGAAACGTGTTGTCGATACAAACGACCGAGCTCTGCGCAAGATCATCATCGGACTAGGCGGACGGATGGAGGGCGGTATTCCGCGCGAGACCGGATTCGACATTACGGTTGCATCGGAAGTAATGGCGATACTTGCACTGACGACATCGCTGCAAGATATGCGCACTCGATTTGGCCGTATTGTTGTCGGCATGACCCACGACAAAAACCCGGTCACTGCCGAGGAGATCGGGGCCGCCGGAGCGATGACCGTGCTTATGCGCGACGCAATTCGACCGACGCTGATGCAGACACTTGAGAATACTCCTGCACTGGTGCACGCCGGGCCATTTGCTAATGTTGCACACGGCAACAGCAGTATTCTGGCTGACCTGATCGGCATCAAATGCAGTGATTATTTGTTTACCGAATCGGGATTTGGCGCCGACATCGGTGCTGAGAAATTTTTTAACATTAAATGCCGGTACAGCGGCTTAAAGCCCGACGCCTGCGTGATAGTCGCGACTATTCGTGCACTCAAATCGCACAGCGGTAAATATCGTATAGTAGCTGGCAAAGCCCTACCGCCGGAAATGCTTGAAAATAACGTCGCCGATGTCGAGGCAGGTGCCTCAAATCTGCGCAAGCAGATCGAAAACGTTAAGATCCACGGTGTCACGCCGGTTGTTGCGATCAATGTTTTTGAAACTGACCATGCCGACGAGATCGAAGCCGTAAAACGCATCTCGATCGAATCCGGAGCCCTCGGAGCGGCGGTTTCGAGCCATTGGGCAGACGGCGGCAAAGGCGCCATCGAGCTTGCCGAAATGGTCATGGCGGCCGCTGATATCCCGAACGAATTCAAATTTCTTTACAATCTCGACCAGCCTATAAAAGATAAGATCGAGACTATCGCTACTAAGATCTACGGTGCGGCTGACGTTTCGTATACAAAGGAAGCCGACACGCAGATAGCAAATTACGAGGCAAATGGTTTCGGCGATCTGCCGATATGCATGGCAAAAACACACCTCAGCCTAAGCCACGATCCGACCTTGAAAGGTGCTCCGACAGGATTTACATTCCCCATTCGCGAGGTCCGGGCCAGCGTCGGTGCCGGTTTTATCTATCCCGTCTGCGGGGATATGAGGACAATGCCTGCACTTCCCGCACATCCGGCAGCCGAACATGTAGATATCGATGAAAACGGTAACATTGTAGGGCTTTTCTAACTAGGATAAGCTTCGCCGGCATATTAAAATAAAAAGAGCGGTTATTATGCTGAGGGCGAAGTTTATGATCATCGAAACACTAAGATCTCTATACGACCGCGATCTCAACAAACTAAAAACCGAGATCCAAAGCTATAAGAACGAAGCAGCGATGTGGGAAGTCTCCGGCGAAATACCTAATTCTGCCGGAAACCTGTGTCTGCATCTGATCGGCAATCTAAAGCATTTTATCGGAGCTGTATTGGGCGGTTCGGGCTATGTCCGGCAGCGTGATCTTGAGTTTTCGACGACGGGCACGCCGGGAGCGGACCTTATCAGAGGTGTGGATGAAACTCTAACAGACGTCCTTTCGGGCCTCGACAAAGTTACACCGGAACAGTTAGAACAAGAATACCCGATAGTTGTTTTTGCCGACAAAGGGCCGATGACGACCGGATATTTCCTAGTACACCTCGCGACGCACCTCAGCTATCATCTCGGCCAGATCAATTATCACCGGCGTTTGCTGGATAAATAAGTTACAAAATAAATGTCAGAATTAAGCGATCTATATCAAGAAGTAATTTTAGAGCACAACAAAAATCCGCGTAATTTCCGTGAGATTTCGGATGCCGACCAGTATGCCGATGGCAAAAATCCGTTGTGCGGCGACGCCCTTCGTGTTTATGTCGCGATGGACGGCGACACGATAACGGATGTCGCTTTCAAGGGCTCCGGCTGTGCTATCTCAAAGGCATCAGCATCGATGATGACGCAGTCGGTCAAAGGTAAAACGCGAGTCGAAGCTGAGCATATCTTCGAAGAATTTCACAGTATGGTGACTGGCGAACTCGACATAGAAACCGACGACAATGCCCTTGGTAAGTTAAAAATATTCTCCGGCGTACTCGAATTCCCCGCTCGCATAAAATGCGCTTCGCTTAGCTGGCACACGCTCAACGCCGCTCTCAAAGGCGACACGGCGGTCTCGACAGAATAATGAAACGGGATATTGAAACGCGAGCGGATATCGAGCGTCTGTTAGTAGATTTTTATGGCTCGGCGATGACCGACGTTGAGATCGGTCACCATTTTGTGAGACTCAACCTCGATCATCATCTGCCGATGATCGCAAATTTTTGGGAAAAGATCCTATTTGGCAGCCCAGTTTATTTCAACAATCCGCTTTCTTTCCACCAGGTACTTCACGCACATTCACCGCTGCTGCCGGAACATTTTGCTCATTGGGTTTCGATATTTACGGTAACGGTCGACCGCCTATTTCAAGGTCAGACTGCCGCTCTTGCAAAATCTCGAGCAAACGCAATAGCAGACGTTCTTAGTCAAAAACTAAATGGCGGAGTTCAGATCCAGTCCACGACATAGCCTGCGGCGACTTGCTCAAAATCAGCCATTTGCGTATCTATCCATTCATCCTCCTGACCCATTTCTTTAGCCATGATCGCAGCAACTAAAGGAGCCATCTCAATAGCGACTCGTGAGTTTAAGAACAGAGCCCGCGTTCGTCTCGCCAGTACATCCTCGACCGTCACAGCCATTTCGTCACGCACCGCTCTAATGACATCCTCATGAGTATAAGGCAGGTCGGGATGCAGCGTGTCCGTGTCTGATACGGATTTCGTTGAACCGATCTTCAACGTTTCGGTCATGCATTCACGGTCGACCAAACCGCCGATCTCGGCTGCTTTATTTACGGCATCTTGGGCCATTCGGCGATACGTCGTCCATTTACCGCCGGTTATCGTGACCAAGCCAGCCGCATCTATAAACAGATCGTGTCCGCGCGAGATGGCCGACGTTTTGCTTGCATCACCGCTTTTTACAAGCGGCCGAATACCTGCAAACACACTCAAGATATTATCGCGTGTCGGCGATTCTGTAAGGTATTGGCCGATGGTTTCGAGGACAAAATCTATCTCGCTTTCAAGAGCGGATGGTTCTAACTCTGCCGAATTAACCGGCGTATCGGTCGTGCCGACGAGCGTATATCCGTGCCACGGAATACAAAATAACACGCGGCCGTCAATAGTTTTCGGTATCATTATCGCGTTATCGAGAGGTAGAAACTTGCGGTCGAAAACAAGATGAATTCCCTGACTAAAAGTCACGACCGGCTTTGCCATATCGTATGACATCGAGCGAACCGCGTCGCAGAAAGCACCGGTCGCATTGATGACTACTTTTGCTGCAACCGCAAATTTCTCACCTGTGATTACATCTTCAAATTCGATGCCTGAAATCTTGTTGCCCTCATCTTTGGTCAATGATCCGACCTTTGCATAATTCAGAACAGCAGCGCCGTTCGCATCAGCAGTGGTCACCATATCGATCAATAGCCGTGTGTCGTCAAACTGCCCATCCATATAAAACACTCCGCCCGAAAGCCCATTAGTTTTGATGGTTGGCAATCTCTCAACAGTTTGATCTTTCGATAAAACCCTAGACTTTCCAAAGCTATATTTTCCGGCGAGCAGATCGTAAACTTTGAGGCCAACACCGTAAAATATCTTTTGCCACAGACCGTAGCATGGCACGATAAACTCCTGGATGTGAACAACATGCGGCGCATTGTCTAATAACAATCCGCGTTCTTTTAGAGCCTCACGGACGAGAGAGATATTGCCCTGTCGCAGATAGCGGACGCCGCCGTGGACGAGTTTGGTCGAGCGGCTCGATGTTCCCTTGCCAAAATCATGCTGTTCGAGTAGCAGAACTGTGTAACCGCGTGAGGCCGCGTCGAGAGCACAGCCGACGCCGGTCGCACCGCCGCCAATGACGACAATGTCCCAGGGCACGGTTCGCGTTCGTACACGGTCTAATATTTCGTTGCGGTCCACAAATAGAAATCTAACAGAAAACTTGTAAAAAACCCGTGATTTCACGACAATTCAAAGATGCCCGCAAATCATAAAAGCCTGTTTCGAATTGAATCGCCAAAAAATTACGCGCCTTGGATCATGATGTTGGCGGTTGTGGCGACGGCCGTCATCGTGGAAAATCTTCAGGGCCACGTGTGGTGGTGCAAAGTCGGCGACTACTCGCCTTGGTCTTGGAATATCTGGTCAACGCACAATTCGCAACACCTGATCGACCCGTATTCTTTTACACATATCCTACATGGCGTGTTGGAATTTTGGCTGATCGGACTATTATTTCGCCGCATCCCGGTTGTGTGGAGATTGTTTATAGCCGTGATGATCGAGAGCAGTTGGGAGATTGCCGAAAATTCAAGCTTAGTAATAAACCGCTACCGCGAGGCGACGATCTCGCTCGACTATTTTGGCGATTCGATTATCAATTCGATGGCGGATATTCTTTGCTGTGTAACCGGTTTTGTGATCGCTTACAAGCTGAGATTTTGGAAGTCCTTGGCGTTGTTTCTAGCGACAGAAACCATCCTGATATTTTGGATACGAGACAGTCTGCTTATAAACATCATAATGCTCATCTATCCGATCGAGGCGATCAAAGTATGGCAAATGACCGGACATTAACGTTCGCCACGAGCTGCCTCGACTGCTGTTTCCATTTCGACGCCTAGTTTTCGTGAACCGGGCTGATCAAACGTTTCCGCCAAACGGAGTGCCTCGTCGAGAATGCGTAGCTGATATTCACGCCAATTTGGCTGGCCCGCAACACTACCGGTCTCACCATTATAATAAGCGGTCCGCGGCGGCCTGACCTTATCGGTCAGTTTTGAATCGACCGAGAGCATTATCGTAGGGATCCCGGCTTCCTCAGTCGCACGTGCTATGATACCGAGCGTTTGATGGCATAGCCGTGAGGCCGGAATGAATAATGCCAAATGTATCTCGTAGCGATGGAGACGCTCGACGATCTTTGGGGCGAGCTCTGTTGCGACGCGTTCAGCATTAGGGATATAACTGCTTACGCTCCACCAGACGTTGTTGAGACCACCTATCACACCGTTTTCCGCATATTCTGTAAGACGGTCGACCGGGATGAGCGAGTTTCTGTCCGCATCTACATCTTTCGGATCATAGCCTTTCGCGGCATACCGCAGGTCACCGGCCTCAACCTCGACGGGTATTTCGCGCATACTCAAATCGCCGTCGCGCGACTCAATATCAAACGACTCCGTGCCGTCAATATAGGCACCCGCAGACGAGATCAACGCCAGATTGAGCATCGGCAAAGCACGCCGCACGGGCGTAAACGGCGAGTGGATATTCTCGACGAACGGATAGTTCTTGAGGTCGGCATTTGCGTTCCAGCGTGCAAAACCGCTATTAAAACCTTTGAGATTTTCGATCAGTTCCATATCAAATTAGACCTTAAATTCCTTTGAAAAATCGTAAATATCTCCCTTGTCGGGTTTTACCAAACCAAATCTTCGGTTTGAGATTATAAAAAATGCTACTAACGCCGCCGCCATCCCTGCAATAAACACCCAAGTCGAATATTGGTGAACGACGTTAAATTGTATCCGCAGAGGATCATCAACAGCGACCTCGTCGATCGGTCGGCCTATCTGACCTCGTATCGATGCGAGCCACATACCGATCACAAATTGTCCGACTGCACATGTTGCGGCTAGAAAAAGGAGCAGAAAACGCTCGATCCATAACCAGAATGTGCTGATCTTTGCCGTGCCGACAAGCGAGGTCAAAAGCAAGATCACCGCAATTCCGATACCACCGAAATTCAGTATCATCAAATTGCGATTGACCACGGCTCCTGCCAATTCACGGTCTGCCAACACCGCAAATGCGGTTTGAGCGACGCCGATAAAAAACACCGCCGCACCGAGCCAAACTGCCAGGATCAAGAGCCGGATGTCAGAGAAAAATTTCATGGGTCAGAGCCTTAATGTAAGACTTTATTATCTAGCTTTTCGCTCGAAAGGGCAAAAGTCGCCCTATTTCTTTCTGCTGTCGGCCAGAAGCCTAAATTGAGCGACTTATGTTAACCTTTGACTTTATCAAATTCCGATGGCTATTGACCTCGAACAAGTTTACGAACGGCTTTTTTCATACTGCAAAGCGGAGAATTTTGCCGGATATGACCCTTTCGATGGGCTAAACAGCTGTCTGTTTCAGTTGATGCCGTTGAAGTATTCTCGACTTTCTCGGCTCGCCTGGCTGCAAATGATAAAACGTTCCGCGATAAACTTGCGGCCCGCTCTGCTTGTAAAAAAGGGCGTAAATCCGAAAGGTCTGGCACTATTTGCACTTGCCGAACTCGCGCGATTCAGAGCTACGAAGGAGCAGATACACGCTGACAACGCGAAAGATCTGCTTGATCGATTACTCAACGCAAAGATCACCAACACAACTGCTGACGGACAAACAACCACCGCTTTCGGTTACAATTTTGATTGGCAGGCTCGGGCTTTTTATATTCCAAAAGGTACGCCCGCGATTGTGCCGACGGCGTTTGCTTCGCAAGCTTTAATCGAGGCTTACGAAGCATTTGGCGATGAGAAATATCTCAACGCAGCCAAAGAAATTTGCACCTTTATTTTGACCGGTTTGAATCGCCCTATCGAAACGGACGACGAGCTAAGTTTCAGCTATACACCTGTCGATAATAGTGCGATCTACAACGCCAGTCTGCTCGCCGGCGAATGCCTCGCACGCGTCGGGGCGATCACCGACAATGCAGTTTACCTTGACATTGCGGCGAAAACCGCCCGTTATGTGATCCAGAGACAGCGGGACAACGGTGCTTGGGGCTACGGCGAAAACAGTAATCATACATGGGTCGATAGTTTTCACACAGCATTTATTTTGTTGTCGTTAAAGCGAATTTCCGATCGTGTGCCGGGTCTCGCGG